>NZ_DLGY01000014.1:0-38263 GCF_002482945.1 Flavobacterium sp. UBA7682 | reverse complement strand
TTTTAAGCACAGTTCTTTGTTAGCCAACGTTATTCTCACTTCCACGCAATCTTTTCACTTTTCAGAATCTCCAAAGCTTTTTTAGTTTCATTTTCTCCATCACTCAAAGAACCTGGAAGCATAATTAATCGAGTTTTTAGTTTTCCTTTTCCGTCTTCGAAAAGTACTTCAAATCTTGAACGTGTTGCGCCATATTTTGCATCAATGAATTTTACTTCTTTAATTTTATTTCTCTCAATAATGGAAGTTGCCGAATAGTTCATGCTTTGCTTGACTTTATACAATAGAAAGCCAGCAAATAAACTATAAAATAATGCAGTAACAATTTTTTCTTCTTGATACGCTTTGAAAGAATAATAGAATAAGAAAACTGCAAATGCTGAATAAATAATTAGGATTCTTGAGATTCCATTTCCAACAACAACTTTTGAGACATTTCCAATTATTCCATCTCTTGTCAAAATAATTTTGTTTGGCAAAATATGACAATATCCGGTTTTCGTTTTAAATGTGTTCTCGTTTTGCATAATGTTGTTAATAATGGTGGCTAACGTTCCGCCGCTTCTCGTCAGTTGCGAACTTCGGAACTAATTATTTTCTGTTAAAGATAAAAATTCTTGCGAAACGCAAACGTGAACTTACAACAAAATTCGCAATTGCGAGAAACGGCTGTTATAAGCCGTTTCTTCTCATTCCATTCTTTTTCACGCCACGAAATTTTTTCTTCAACTCTTCTTTGGTAAAATAATCGGTTTTTCCAGTTTCCAAATATTCTTTCCAATGCTCAAAATTTTCTTTTGTTAAATCAAAACCAATTTCTGGATTATCCCAGTCATATATTACTTCACTAACAATTTTACCATCCTGACTTTCACCATTCCAAATAAAATAATCAGAAAACATAAAAGCAAACGCAATTGTATTTACATCAATCGGTTGTAATTTTCCATTTAACAAGTCGTCACAAATTTTAATTAGATGACTTTTTGTAATTTCAAATTCTCCATCCTCAATTTGTTCAATATGAACTGAAGTAGTATCATATCCAGTTTTCTGTTGACTATTTTCCAAATCCGTTACAAATTCTTCAACGGTCAGAGAATTTTCCAGGTATTCTTTAAGCTTTAGTTCTCTCATAAATCGGTTTTTGGAAATGGCTTATAACTAGTCTATATGTATTACAAAATCATATTCATCTGTCATTTTCAGACGCGATAAGTATGATCGCCGTAATATTTATTTACTGTGGCTAATATATTAAAATTATTACAAATCATCAAACGGACTTCTTATTTGTTACAAACTATTGGTACTCACATGAGTATATATTTCCGTAGTCCTACTTCGGCTGTGCCCCAAAAGTTCCTGAATATAACGCAAATCTGTGCCGCTTTCCAACAAATGCGTAGCATAACTATGACGCAACCAGTGTAGCGTAACCGGTTTGGTAATTCCGGCTTTCTTTACCGCTTGCTTTAAAATGGTTTGCAAAGTTTGCTCTGAATAGGGTTGGCCTTTCACTTGACCCTCAAAAAGCCAAACTTTTGGTTTGTAACCTTTGTAATAATCCCGCAACAACGCCAAAATTTTCGGACTCAAAGGCGCAATCCTATCTTTCTTGCCCTTGGCTTGCCTAATAAACACAATGTTTCGTTTTGAATCAATATCAGCAAGTTTCAATTGCAACAACTCACTACGTCTCAATCCACAACTGTAAATCAAACACAACATCGCCTTATGCTTAATGTTATTTTGCGATTCCAAAATCAATTTTACTTCCTCTTTACTCAAAACATTCGGCAAAACCTTCTCGCGTTTTGGCCTGTGAATACTCTCAATTTCAACCTTTCGATCCTGAACAGTCGTGAAATACAACTTAATCGAACTCACAATTTGATTCTGATACGAAGCCGATAAATTGTTTTTCAAAATATACTCGTTGTTATACAAAATCACATCTTCATTCGAAATAGTATTACTGGCTTTATGCTTAAAAAAAACTAAAAACGACTTCGCCGCTTCCATATAAGTCTTTATGGTACTGTCACTATAGCGCTTTGACCGCAACCAACGCCTGAAATTTTCCAAACTTTGCGCACCTTCTTCACTCGGAAGCGAATCAATAATCAGCGGTAACCCAAACATTTTTCGGTTTTCATCATGGTCAGGCAAGTGCCAAACCCTCATCGTTTGACTCCATTTCGATCCATCAATCGCCTTTATTGCAGCAATCAATGCATCATCTCGGTCAAAAAATACCGCTACTCGCTTTTCACCTCTATGCGTAATAATTTTGGCTGTATACTTCATTTTTTTGGCATTTAAAAAATAAAAGTAAGAAAAATATAGATTAAAATTATTTTTCCGATTAATATTTATGCAATAAAACGTACAAGTTAAGATGCGGTTCTAATTATTTGAAGCGAATGGCTTGCGTATTCTTGTAATTCATTTTCCCGCTGTCCGTTATATCTCGTCCGCAAAGACGAGATGCCACTAACATCGGGGCTAAAAAGTAATCGTCTTTTGTCAAGGTTACATTTAATTTCCCTAAAACTTGTCATTCCGAAGACTGAGGAATCATACAGCATCCTTCAAAACCTTGTTTCCTCCATAAGTAAGATCGTTTCCTCTATAAGTAAAGTTTTTTCCTTTATAAGTAACATCGTTTCCTTCACAAGTAAAGTCGTTTCCTTTATAAGTAAAATCGTTTCCTCTATAAGTAAACTTGTTTCCTTCACAAGTAAAGTCGTTTCCTCTACAAGTAAAGTTGTTTCCTTCACGAGTAAAGTCGTTTCCTTTATAAGTAACATCGTTTCCTCTTTAGCGGAAGCATATTTTGAGAGTCTATCAGGAGCGAGCACCCATCAAAACCCACTTACTGAGCTTGCCGAAGGAGCGCGCACCTATGCAAGATGGTCCGCCCATCTCTCTGAAGCCTTGTCCTGAGTCTTTCAAAGCAATCCTTCCACAACACCTAACGATAACCCATAACAATCAACAGATAACCGATAACAGACAACCGATAACTATTTTAAACATTCCACAATAAAAACCCAATAAAATTAAAGGGTGTGTAATTTTTTACTAAAAAAAATAATAAAAACACTTTTGTATATTTGCTAAATAAGTATATTTATGCAAAATTTATATATATGGAGATTTTAGCATGTCCCAAATGCCAAAGCGACGCGATTGTCAAAAGCGGTGTTATCAAAGACAGACAAAGGTTTTTATGCAAAAAATGCAACTATTATTTCACAGTGAATAAACTGGGTAAAAAGATAGATAGTTACTATGTAACTAAGGCATTGCAGTTATACCTCGAAGGGTTAAGTTACCGCGAAATAGAACGTATAATAGGCGTTTCACACGTTACCGTAAGCAATTGGGTAAAGGAGTTTAAAATAGCCAAACCCAACCATACCGATTACCATCCTACCTACAAGATATATAACCATTTAGAACTCGTTGAATTCCTCAAAAACAAAGAAGTTTTAAAAGGAGCAGGGATGATCATTACCGAACTGGGCGACAAGTTTATGCTTATAAAATGGGAACGTTTCAAAGATTAACTATAGTAGTTTACAATAATATATATCATAATTTTTTTCATACACAAATTGTTAGAATTTGGTCGAACAAAACATAACCAAAACCAACAATTCAAATGATGAAAAAACTATTATTATTAACCTTTGCAATAGGCTCTTTCTCAAGCCAAGCGCAAACAACAACTGCTCCGGCAACACCTACTACTACCGCAGTGCCAACAGTCAAAGAATGGGACGTAAGTGTTTACGGTTTCATTAGAACCGATTACATTTGGGACACGCGTCGTTCCGCTCAAGTGCGCGAATACAACTTAAATCTTTATCCGTTAGACGAACAACTCGATGCGAATGGCGATGACCTTAATGATGCCGGTGCTTCTAACTTCCTATCAGTAGTGACTCGTTTAGGAGTAAAAGCCAAAGGACCAAATGTTTGGGGAGCCAAAACCGCAGGAACGCTAGAGGGTGATTTCTTTGGTAACACAGAGTCAACCATAGGATTACTTCGCCTGCGTCATGCCTACGTAACACTTGACTGGGAAAAAACAAGTTTAATGTTGGGACAAACATGGTATCCAACATTCATCCCCGAAGTATTTCCCGGTGTAGCTAATTTTAGTACCGGAATCATGTTCAATCCTTTCGGATGGGTTTCGCAAGCCCGTATCAAACAAAACTTCACCAAAGAATTGTCCTTTGCCTTAACAGCCTATAAAGAAAGAGAGTTTACTACAGCAACTGCCACCGGCGGTACACAAAACTCGGCTTCATTCAATTCGCCGTTGCCAACATTACACGGACAATTACAATTCAAAAACGTCAATTGGATTGCCGGTTTAGGCTTCGAATACAAATCATTACAACCATTAACAGTAAGCAATGGTTTAGCCACTTCAGAGAAAGTAAATACCACCTCAGTAGTTGGTTATTTCAAGTACAATAACGATAAATTCCACATCAAAGCTTACGGAATCACCGGTAAAAACCTATTCAATATGGTAATGCTTGGGGGTTTTGCAGGCTATGCCGATCCAAATGGAGGCGTAGAAACTTACGAAGGAATCAAAACCACAGCCATGTGGGTTGACATTGCGGGCAACGGGAAAAGTGTAGCGCCGGGAGTATTCTTTGGCTACACTAAAACAGACGGTGTGAGCAAAGACAATCCAACCACTTTATACGGAAGAGGTTTCGCCGGAACTCGTGGCGTAGATAACGTAATGAGAATATCAGCCAGAGTAGATTTCAAACAAAACAAGTTTAGAGTAACACCCGAAATAGAATATACAGGAGCCACTTGGGGCGATTTAAAACCCGATGCTACTTTTGACGGAAACAATAAGAAAGTAGGCAATTTCAGAGCTATGATTTCTTGTTGCTACAGTTTTTAATAACCAACCAAATTATATAGTATGAGCAATAAAAAAACAAAAGGAATTTGGAAAGTGATTTCCGCTTCCTCTATGGGGACAATGATTGAATGGTATGATTTTTACATCTTCGGTAGTTTAGCCGTAGTATTATCAACCAAATTCTTCCCAACTGACAATCCAACAGCGGCGTTCTTGTCAACGTTGGCAACTTTTGCCGCCGGTTTCGTAGTGCGTCCGTTCGGAGCATTATTCTTCGGCCGATTGGGTGACCTTATCGGAAGAAAATACACTTTCATGGTCACATTGATGTTAATGGGTGGCGCCACCTTCGTAATCGGGTGTATTCCAAGTTATGAAACCATTGGTTTTGCCGCACCAATTTTAGTATTAATTCTTCGTTTGTTACAAGGTCTTGCCCTTGGAGGAGAATATGGTGGTGCCGCAACTTATGTAGCAGAACACGCACCAAAAGGCGAAAAAGGCTATTGGACTTCATGGATTCAAACCACTGCAACCGTAGGTTTATTCATTTCGTTAATGGTGATTTTAATTACCAAAAGCTTGCTGTCCAAAGAAGCGTTTGACGAATGGGGTTGGAGAGTACCATTTTGGGTGTCTATCCTAATGGTATATGTATCTTACCTTATCCGTAAGAATATGGATGAATCACCTGTATTTGCCAAAGCAAAATCAGAAGGAAAAACATCAACCAATCCGCTAAAAGAAAGTTTCGGTAACAAATACAACTTAAAATTTGTCTTATTGGCTTTATTCGGAGCAACAATGGGACAAGGTGTTGTTTGGTACACCGGACAGTTTTATGCTATGAACTTCCTAAAGACCGTTCAAAGTATCGATTCTTCACAAGTCGACATGCTGTTAGGAGTCGCGTTAATTTTAGGAACACCATTCTTTGTATTCTTTGGTTGGTTGAGTGACAAATGGGGTAGAAAGTCCATCATGATGGCAGGAATGTTTTTAGCCATTATTCTATACCGTCCAATTTACAGAGCCATGTATAACAGTACCGATTTAACTAAGAAAACGGAAATCGCTGCCAATACCAAAGTGGTTCCATCTTTAAAAGAAATCGACGCTACTAAATCAGATTCTATCTATACCACAACAAAAGAATACACAGACGGGACCAAAGTAGAAGAAATCAAAACCATGCACTTCAAAGCCGGTAAACTAATGGTAGATGACAAAGGCAAAGACAAAATTGAAACCAAAGTCACTAAGACCATCAATGGTTCAGACCGCTGGTTCTTAATCTTTATGGTATTTATTCAAGTAATATTTGTAACCATGGTCTATGGTCCAATCGCTGCTTTCTTAGTAGAAATGTTCCCGGTAAAGATCAGATATACGTCAATGTCGTTGCCATATCACGTTGGAAATGGTATATTTGGTGGATTGCTGCCGGCCATTTCAACCTACTTTGTAACCCAATCCAAAGAAGCCGGTGATGTCGAGTTTTACCTCGAAGGATTATGGTATCCCATCGGAATTGCAGCCGTATGTTTTGTCATCGGTATGATTTACATCGATAGAAAAATTAATACACTTCACGACTAAAACAGAAACTATGAACACAGTAAAGAAATTTTTAGGAATAGTTTGGATTGCTTTAGCGATAGCTGTAGCGTACTATGCCATCGGTATTTTCGGAGGGAAATTAACCTCAGGAAAACAAGACGATTTAGTTTTCGGGATAATTATATTTTTCATATTATTACCTTTGATTGTAACCGGGTTAACCATCTTCGGTTGGTATGCCTTAACAGATGAATATGAAGATTAATAACAAATAGTTAATTGGTTGCCTTAAGCTCTTAATTCGTTAAGGGCTTTCGGCTTTTAATAGTATGAAATGAGCATATCGAAAATTCGAAACAAACACAGATAAAGATATATGCGAATTCCATATGACCAATAAAAAACAATAAATCGCTACATATGAAACAAAGACACCAACAAAAATTAGTCATCATCACCATGATACTGCTTATCGGATTAAATCTTCCGATACTGTTGCTGTTTGACAGCGCCGAAAGTTTGATGGGTTTTCCGGTGATTTACATTTATGTTTTTTCGGTGTGGTTGTTTTCAATTTTGTTGTCTTTCATCATCATAAAGCGCTACCATGAATAGTTTTGTTTTATTAGTCATATTAGCCCTTTATTTGGGAATTCTTTTCTTTATCGCCCATTGGGCAGAGAAAAAAGGAAACTCTAAATGGACCAACAATCCTTATATTTATTCCCTTTCCTTAGCCGTTTATTGCACTGCATGGACGTATTACGGAAGCATTGGCGTGGCCGCCAACTCGGGGTTGAATTATTTGCCGGTGTATCTAGGGCCAATCATTATCATTCCCGCATGGATGATTGTTTTAAAGAAAATCATTCGCATTTCAAGAGTCAATAAAGTCTCCAGTATCGCCGATTTTATTTCGCTGCGTTATGGCAATAGCCGATTTCTAGGCGCAGTCGTTACGATAGTTTGCTTGTTCGGAATTTTGCCTTACATCGCACTCCAATTGAAAGCCATTTCTGAAACCTTTCACTTGGTAACCCAAACGCCTTCGAACTCCAATGTTTTTGACGATAGTACTACTTATGTGGCTTTTGCGTTGGCCATTTTTGCCTCTATCTACGGAACGCGCTACGTAGATGCCTCCGAAAAACGAAAAGGAATTGTCACCGCTGTGGCTTTGGAAAGCGTATTGAAATTGGTTTTCTTTATCATTATTGGTGTCTATGTAACGTTTTTTGTCTTCGATGGTTTTGATGATATTTATGCCAAAGCATCGCTGTTAGAAAACTTCCGTGAAAAGAATACCATCGGTGGTTTACCACAAGCTATCAATTGGTTTTTCTTGTGCATCCTTTCTTTGTTCGCCATCTTTTTGTTGCCGAGACAATTTCAGGTTTCAGTGATTGAGAATACGCGAGAAAATCATGTGAATACTGCCGTCTGGTTGTTTCCGTTGTATTTGTTGTTGTTCAATATTTTTGTGTACCCAATTGCTTGGGGCGGCAATATTTTATTCGATGGACAAAGCGTGAATTCAGACACGTATTCGTTATTGATTCCGCAATTTTTTGACAATAAGACTTTGACCGTAATGGTTTTCTTGGGTGGATTTTCTGCAGCGATTTCCATGATAGTCGTTTCTTCTATCGGTTTGTCAACAATGGTGAGTAACAACTTGATTATTCCTTATGGTTTATTGGGAAGATTAAAAAATAATGAGCAAAGCACCATTAACAAAAAGATTGTCAACATTCGTAAGATTGGGATTTTCTCGTTGATTATCATCGCTTATTTCATTTACCGTTACTTTGCTTTAGATTACAGTTTGTTCTCTATCGGATTGGTAGCATTTGTCATTATTGCCCAATTGGCACCATCGTTTTTCGGTGCTTTGTTTTGGCGAAGAGGCTCAAGAACCGGAGCAGTTTCTGGATTGATTGTTGGTTTTTTGATTTGTTTGTACACGCTGTTAGTGCCTTATGCATTAGGCATTACTTCATCTGATACGTCTTTTATTACCGAAGGTTTTTTGGGTATCGAATTATTAAAACCATTACAACTTTTCGGATTAGATTATTTACAACCTGTGCCGCACGCCTTGTTTTGGAGTTTGTTGTTCAACTTCATGATTTACATCGCGGTTTCAGTAAGTTTCAAAGGCAATTACCGCGAGCGCAACTATGCGGAAATGTTCCTTGATATCAACAAATACATCACCATGCACGAAAATGCGTTTGTGTGGAAAGGAACCGCTTACCGAACCGATATAGAAAAAGTGCTGATTAAATTCCTTGGCGAAGAACGAACCAAACGTGCCATGAACATCTTTAACCTGAAATACAATGTTGATAAAAACGAAGAGTTGGCCGATGCACGTTTGATTAAATTCTCCGAAAACCTCTTGACCGGTCATATTGGTACGGCTTCCGCCAAAATATTAATCTCGAGCGTAGTCAAAGAAGAAAAGATAACCTTGCCCGAAGTCTTGAAGATTTTGGAAGAATCCAAAGAGAATATCATCATCAACAAAAAGCTGATTGAAACTTCCAACGAACTCAAAGAAATCTCCGCCAAGTTGCAAGATGCCAACGTTTCTTTGATGGAAAAAGACAAGCAAAAAGATGAATTCCTTGATACGGTTACCCATGAATTACGTACACCAATCACAGCCATTCGTGCTTCAAGCGAAATCTTGTATGACGATGACGAAATCCCGGAAGAATTACGCAAACAGTTTTTGCAAAACATTATTTCTGAATCGGATAGATTGAACCGTTTGATTGACAAAATTCTCGACTTAGAAAAGTTTGAAACCGGACGCCAAAAAGTTAACTTTGCTACACACAAGGTTTTGGAAACGATTGAAAATGCCATAGAACCTTTGCAACAACTCATTAGTAACAAATATATTCATGTTCATGTCGAAGGCAATAGCAATTTGAAAGCCGATTTCGACGAAGATAGAATGGTACAAGTGGTAACCAATTTGGTTTCCAATGCGATTAAGTTTTGTCCCGAGAACAATGGTTTGATTACCTTAGCGGTTTATGACAAACATGATTACGTGCAAGTCGAAGTCAGCGACAATGGTAAAGGAATTGCACCCAATGATTTTGAAAACATATTTGACAAGTTCTATCAATCAACCAATCAGAATTTCAAAAAGCCTATTGGCAGTGGATTAGGATTGGCGATTAGCAAACAAATTATCGAACACCACAAAGGAAAAATTTGGGCCACCAATAATGCTACCGGCGGTGCGTGTTTGAGTTTTACAATACCTAAAAAACAGCAGCCATGAAAAAGATTTTAATTGTAGACGACGAACCCAATATTGTAATGTCATTGGAATACACTTTCAAAAAGAACAACTTTGAAGTGTTTATTGCCCGTGACGGTCAGGAAGCTTTGGATATTTTAAAAGATCAGTTTCCCGATATTATTATTCTCGATATCATGATGCCTTTGGTTGACGGATTTGAAACTTTGGAACAAATCAAGAAAAACGAACAACTCAAACACTGCAAAGTGATTTTTCTATCCGCCAAAAACAAAGAAAGCGATATCGAAAAAGGAATGGCACTCGGTGCCGATGCCTATTTAACCAAGCCTTTTTCCATTAAAAAAGTAGTCGAACAAGTCAACGAACTACTCGAAAGCTAAACATTTAGCAACTATTTATTGAACAATACATTGTCTTTTTCAAATGAAAAGGATGCCATAACTACATTTATAACCCAACCATGAAATACCAGGAACTATACAACCAAAGCATACAAAACCCAGAGCAATTCTGGTCGGAACAAGCCAATGACATCGATTGGTTTACCAAACCGAAAAACATTTTATCTGAAGACGAAACCGGTTATCCATTATGGTACAAAGACGGAAGCCTGAATGCTTGCTATTTGGCTTTAGACAAACACATTAATGATGGTTTTGGAGACCAAATTGCCATCATTTACGATTCGCCTGTAACCCAAACGGTAAAAAAATATACTTACAACGAAGTCAAATCGGAAGTTGCAAGATTAGCCGGAGGTTTATTGTCTTTGGGATTGAAAAAAGGGCATACGGCGATTATTTACATGCCCATGATTCCGCAAGCAACATTCGCTATGTTGGCTTGCGCCAGAATAGGAGTAACACATTCCGTTGTTTTCGGTGGTTTTGCGCCACATGAATTGGCGATTAGAATTGACGATTGCAAACCCAGAGTCATTTTAACCGCTTCTTCCGGAATTGAGATTGACCGCTTGATTGCCTACAAACCTTTAGTGGACGAAGCGATTGAATTGGCTGAACACAAGCCTAAAAAAGTAGTGGTGCTCAACCGAAAACTCGGCGCCAGAATTCCGTTTAAAAAATACGATGTCGATTACGACGCTTTAGTCTACGGTTCGGAAGAAGCCGATTGCGTTCCGGTGGAAACGACGCATCCGCTGTATGTTTTATACACGTCTGGCACCACAGGAAAACCGAAAGGAATCGTTCGCGATACCGGTGGTTATGCTGTAGCACTAAAGTTTTCTATGCAAAAAATCTATGGTGTAAAACCGGGTGAAGTGTTTTGGGCTGCTTCTGATGTGGGTTGGGTTGTAGGCCATAGTTTTATTGTTTATGGACCCTTAATCAACAGAAATACAACCATAATTTTCGAAGGTAAGCCTATTAGAACACCCGATGCAAGTACGTTTTGGAGAATAATTGAAGAACATAAAGTCAGTGTGATGTTTACTGCACCAACTGCCATTCGTGCCATTAAAAAAGAAGATCCAAACGGAGAATTTATCAAGCAATACGATTTGACAAGTTTAAGAACTCAATTCCTTGCCGGAGAACGCTGCGATGTAGCAACTTTAGAATGGTACCGCGAACACATTCCGATTCCGGCAATCGACCATTGGTGGCAAACTGAATCAGGCTGGCCGATGATTGCCAATATGATGGGTGTCGAATATTTACCCATCAAACCGGGTTCTTCAGGTAAAGCCGTTTCTGGTTATGACATTAGAATTTTAGGTGAAAACGGACAAGAATTAGGCCCAAATGAAGAAGGTTATGTTGTTGTTAAATTGCCTTTGCCACCCGGAACTCTACTCGATATTTGGAATGACAATCACCGTTTTCAAGAGGGTTATTTGCAAAAATTTCAGGGTTATTATTTCTCAGGCGATGGCGGATTTAAAGATGAAAGCGATTATATTTTTATCACTGGTCGTGTAGATGATGTGATCAACGTTGCCGGGCACAGATTATCCACCGCAGAAATGGAAGAAATTGTAGCGTCACACCATTCCGTTGCCGAGTGTGCTGTCATTGGGATTAACGATGAGTTGAAAGGACAAATTCCGTTGGCTTTAGTTGTAACCAAATTTGGTGAGGCGATTGAACACTTCCAACTGCAACACGAAATTGTGAAACTGGTCAGAGAACAAATCGGAGCCGTAGCTTCTTTGCGTGATGTCGTTATTGTTAACCGTTTGCCTAAAACACGTTCCGGCAAAATACTGCGCAAATTACTTCGTAGCATAGCCGACGGAGAAAATTTCCAAATTCCCTCTACCATTGATGATGAAGCGATTATTGAGGAAATAAAAGAGGTGTTGGAGATAGGAAAAATAGGGAGTTTTAAATAGGAAGTAATCTCATGAGCAATACTTATAACTTACAACCTAGAACTTACAACTTAAAACCTATACTTATTTAGCAAGAAAATTAATCACCACACCAATAGAATATTTATATTTACAAAACAAAACGATAATAAACAAGATTTACAATGAGTTATTACAAAATACTGAATCTGGAGCATTACTTCAAAATGTATAAGAAATCTATTCGTGAACCCCGAAAGTTTTGGGACAGAATAGCCGATGAGAATTTTACTTGGTACCAAAAATGGGACAAAGTTTTCGAGTTTGATTTCCAGCAAGCCAAGTTTAAATGGTTTGTCGATGCCAAAGTCAACATCACTAAAAACTGTATCGACCGACATTTAGCCCGACGAGGCGATAAAACTGCCATCATTTTCGAACCCAATAATCCGGAGGAAGAGGCGCAACACATTTCTTATAACGAGTTGTATGCTCGTGTCGCCAAACTAGCCAATGTGCTTCGAGAACAAGGTGTTCAAAAAGGTGACAGGGTTTGTATTTATTTGCCCATGATTCCGGAATTGGCTGTAGCGGTTTTAGCTTGTGCCCGAATCGGTGCTGTTCACTCGGTGGTTTTTGCCGGCTTTTCAGCTTCTGCCGTTGCCACTCGTATTAATGATTGTGAATGTAAAATGGTGATCACTTCCGATGGTAGTTACCGCGGGAATAAATCCATCGACTTAAAAGGAATTGTTGACGAAGCTTTAGAAAAATGCCCGACTGTGGAAAAAGTATTGGTGGTAAAAAGAACCAATACCGAAGTGACTATGAAAGAAGGACGCGACCTTTGGTTACAACCATTACTGGATGAAGCTGTTCCAAACAACGTTGCTGAAATCATGGATGCCGAAGATCCTTTGTTTATTCTTTATACTTCGGGTTCCACAGGAAAGCCAAAAGGAATGGTACATACTACAGCCGGTTATATGGTGTATACCGCTTATACATTCAAAAATATTTTTAACTACGAAGAAAACGATATTTATTGGTGTACCGCTGATATCGGTTGGATTACCGGACATTCCTATATTCTTTACGGACCGTTATTAAACGGAGCAACTACAGTGATTTTCGAAGGTGTTCCTTCTTATCCAAACTTCAGTCGTTTTTGGGAAGTCATTGAAAAACACAAGATAACTCAATTCTATACGGCGCCAACAGCCATTCGGGCGCTGGCCAAAGAAAGTTTGGATTACGTTCAAAAATATCCTTTGAGTTCGTTAAAAGTTATTGGTTCAGTTGGTGAACCTATCAATGAAGAAGCTTGGCATTGGTACAATGATCACGTAGGCGGAAAGCGTTGTCCGTTGGTAGATACTTGGTGGCAAACCGAGACCGGTGGAATTATGATTTCGCCGATTCCTTTTGTGACTCCAACAAAACCAACATATGCTTCGCTGCCATTACCGGGAATCCAACCTGTTTTAATGGATGAACTGCGCAACGAAATCGAAGGCAATCAAGTAACCGGAAGTTTGTGTATCAAATTCCCTTGGCCATCGATTGCGAGAACCATTTGGGGCGATCACCAACGTTATAAAGAAACCTATTTCACCGCTTTTCCTGGTAAATATTTCACAGGCGATGGCGCTTTGCGCGATGAGGTTGGGTATTACAGAATTACCGGTAGAGTAGATGATGTGATTATCGTTTCGGGACACAATTTAGGAACGGCACCAATTGAAGACGCTATCAACGAACATCCGGCGGTTGCAGAAAGTGCGATTGTTGGTTTCCCTCATGATATCAAAGGCAATGCACTTTACGGTTTTGTTATTTTGAAGGAAGTTGGTGAAAGTCGTAATCAAGAAAACTTATCTAAGGAGATTAACCAATTGATTTCCGACCAAATCGGACCTATCGCTAAATTGGATAAAATCCAATTCGTTTCAGGATTACCTAAAACGCGTTCAGGTAAAATCATGCGCCGCATTTTGAGAAAGATAGCCGAAGGTGATTATTCTAACTTTGGTGACATCTCTACACTGTTGAATCCTGAAATAGTCGAAGAGATTAAAAACGGGAAATTATAAAAAGTAAGACGCCAATTCAATCGAATTGGCGTTTTTTAATTCCGCTAAATCATAAATCACTTTAACAGAATTATATAACAATACTTGCAATCATTTCGCTAAATTTACTTTGTTATGAATCAGAGTAAAGTAGTAATTATTGGCGGTGGTTTAGCAGGCTTGACGGCTGCAATTCACTTGCGAAAGCTGAATATTGCCGTGACTTTAGTAGAAAAAAATACTTATCCAAAACACAAAGTTTGTGGCGAATATATCTCGAATGAAGTCGTACCTTATTTCCAATGGTTAAACATTGCTGTAGAAGATTTAAGGCCTACCGATATCAGTAAACTACAATTTTCCACCGTTTCAGGGAAAACCATCAATACTGTTTTGCCCTTGGGCGGATTTGGTGTAAGCCGATATGCTCTGGATAATTTTTTGTATCAAAAAGCATTAGCCGATGGTTGCCACGTTATTCACGAAAGTGTAGAAAATATCCATTTCGACAATGACAAATTTACGATTATAACGTCATCCGGAACTACAATTCAAACTGATTTAGTGATTGGTGCTTTTGGCAAACGGTCTAATATTGATATTCAATTAAGCAGAAAATTTATGCAACAAAAATCGCCTTGGTTGGCTGTAAAAGCCCATTACGAAGGCAGTTTTCCCAATGATGTTGTCGGTCTGCACAACTTCAAAGGCGGTTATTGCGGCGTTTCCAAAGTAGAAGAGAACCGAATCAATATTTGTTATTTGGCGAGTTACAAAACTTTCAAAGAACATAAGAATAGTGATGGGTACCAAAAGGAAGCTCTTGAGCAAAATCCGCA
Organism: Flavobacterium sp. UBA7682; assembly: GCF_002482945.1. NCBI lineage: Bacteria > Pseudomonadati > Bacteroidota > Flavobacteriia > Flavobacteriales > Flavobacteriaceae > Flavobacterium > Flavobacterium sp. UBA7682. The sequence continues at coordinate 23,289 of NZ_DLGY01000014.1, read as the reverse complement.
TTTAAAAAACATTTTTAAAAATACTAAATTGCTTTTCGAAAAGCCGTTAACCATCAGCCAAATTTCATTTGAACCAAAACTTCCGGTTGAAAATCACATTTTGATGATTGGCGACACCGCCGGATTAATTCATCCGTTGTGTGGAAACGGAATGGCGATGGCGATTCACAGTGCCAAAATTGCGGCTGAAGTGATTGATGATTATATTCATCAGAGAATAAAGACGAGAGCACAATTGGAAAAAAATTATACCCAACATTGGAACCAAACCTTCAAAAGCCGTTTGAAAACCGGAAGACTGTTGGCGAATATACTTTTGAAACCTAAACTATCCCATATCGTATTTCGTATAGTAATGATAGCGCCATTTTTGTTGCCAATGATTATTAAAAAAACGCATGGTCAACCGATAACTATTTCCGCCTAAATGAGTATTAACACTAAATACCGAACCAATGCCACCGAAATCATGGACGACTTTGCCTTAGAAGGCGAAACGTTGCGCGATGCATTGGATAAGATTGCCCGAATTAATCGGCTTTTAGGAGGTAACCAATTAACTTTACAAGGTGTTCAACAATTGCTCAAAGTTATTTCAAAAGATAAAGAAATATCCATAGTCGACATCGGTTGCGGTAATGGTGATATGTTGCGGGCTTTGGCAGAATATGGAAAAGAGAACAATTATAGTTTTAGTTTAATTGGAATCGATGCCAATGCGTTTACCATTAGTCATGCGAAAACTTTATCAAAAGAATATGGAAATATTAGCTACGAATGCGAAGATATTTTCGAAGCCGAATTCAAATCCAGGCATTATGACATAGTTTTGTGTACTTTGACTTTACACCATTTCAAAGACGAAGAAATTCTGAGTTTGGTAAAAGTGTTTTATGAAAATGCCAGGGTTGGAATTGTGATTAATGATTTGCACCGAAGCGCAATAGCTTATAGATTATTTCAGGCTTTGTGCTTTGTTTTTCAATTAAATGACATGTCAAGAGAAGACGGTTTGGTGTCCATTCTACGCGGATTTAAAAAAAGCGAATTAGAACAATATTCAAAAAAATTGCAGTTAATAAATTATACGATTTACTGGAAATGGGCGTTTCGCTACCAGTGGATTATCCAAAAATCATGAGTGTAAAAATCAAAACGGTTGCCAAACAATTGCCTCAATTCTCAAGAACTACGGAAGAAATTCTGCCTTATCTTGACGCTTGGCTTTTTGGTCAGGACGAACGCTTTATTCGGAAAGTTAGAAAAATTTTTGAAGGTGCGATGGTTGACAAACGCTATTCTATCATGGATCCGATTGAAGTTTTTACCAATACTTCTTTTGAATCTAGAAATAATATTTACGTGCGAGAAATGATTGATTTGGGCGAAAAGGTTTTGGTCAAAGCTTTAGAAAAAGCGGCTTGGCAACCCACCGATTTAGATTATATCATTACGGTAAGTTGCACCGGAATCATGATTCCGTCACTCGATGCTTATTTGATAAACAAACTACAATTGCGCCAAGACATCGTGCGTTTACCGGTAACCGAAATGGGTTGCGCTGCTGGAATCTCGGGAATGATTTATGCCAAAGAATTTTTAAAAGCCAATCCGAGAAAACGAGCAGCCGTTATTGCTGTCGAAAGTCCAACCGCAACGTTTCAGCTGAATGATTATTCGATGGCGAATGTGGTCAGTGCTGCTATTTTTGGTGATGGTGCGGCTTGTGTTTTGTTGTCGTCACATGAAGCCGATGAAGGACCGGAAATTGTAGATGAATCGATGTATCATTTCTATGACAACATTCATATGATGGGTTTTAAACTCACCAATATGGGTTTACAAATGGTATTGGATATCGAAGTGCCTGAAACTATTTCGGCTCATTTTCCGGATATTATTCATCCGTTTTTGGCCAAAAATAAGTTGAAGATGGAAGATATCAACCATTTAATTTTTCATCCCGGTGGCAAAAAAATAGTGCAAACGGTGGAAGATTTATTCGGTGCTTTAGGTAAAAATATTGACGATACTAAAGAAGTGTTGCGATTGTATGGCAATATGTCGAGCGCGACAGTATTGTATGTTTTAGAACGTGTTATGGACAACCAACCTGCAAAAGGAGAAAAAGGATTGATGCTGAGTTTTGGTCCAGGATTTTCAGCGCAACGCATTTTATTAGAATTTTAAAATGACCAAAGAAGAAATCATAACCAGCTTGCCTTATTCCAAACCGTTTTTGTTTGTGGATGAAATTATCCATATCGATGAAAACGGAGTAGAAGGCAGTTATATATTTGATGAGCATTTAGATTTTTATAAAGGACATTTCAAAGACCATCCGGTGACGCCGGGTGTGATTTTAACCGAAGCCATGGCGCAAATAGGCGTAGTGTGTTTGGGAATTTATTTATTGAATAATGAGTTCACTAAAAATAGCGTAATTGCCTTAACTTCAAGTGAAATAGATTTTTTCAAACCGGTTTATCCGAATGAAAAAGTAAGGGTAGTTTCAGAGAAAATGTATTTCCGTTTCGGTAAGTTAAAGTGTCAAGTAAAGATGTTAAATGAAGTTGGACAAACAGTTTGCCAAGGCACTATCGCCGGCATAATTAAAGTATAAAATGAATAAAAGAGTTGTTATAACAGGCCTGGGAATTGTCGCTCCAAACGGAGTCGGACTTCCTGCGTTTACCCATGCGATTCAAAACGGCATTTCGGGAATTAGCCATGTCACTGAATTGGAACGATTGCAATTCTCTTGTCAAATAGCCGGAAAACCAGTGATATCAACCGAACTATCCTTACAATATTTCACCGAATTGGAATTGCGCAATTTCAATTCGTCCGGGATTTTATACGGTGTAATTGCCGGAATAGACGCATGGAAAGACGCCGGTTTGTCAATGGAAATTAATGACGAACCCGATTGGGATAGCGGAACTATTTTCGGCACCGGAACTTCGGGGATTGACAAATTTCGCGAAAGCATTTATAAGATTGATGAATTGCAAACCAGAAGATTAGGCAGTACCGCCGTGGCGCAAACCATGAACAGTGGCGTGAGTGCTTACCTCGGAGGAAAGTTAGGTTTAGGAAACCAAGTCACGACGAATTCTTCCGCCTGTACAACAGGAACCGAAAGCATTTTGATGGCGTATGAGCGAATCAAGTTGGGACAAGCCAAACGCATTTTGGCAGGAAGTACAAACGATTCCGGACCTTATATTTGGGGTGGATTTGACGCCATGAAAGTTTGTACCTTTAAACACAACGACACTCCCGAACAAGGTTCCAGGCCAATGTCAGCTACAGCTTCAGGATTTGTTCCGGGAAGCGGCGCCGGTGCTTTGGTTTTAGAAGATTTAGAAAGTGCGTTAGCTCGTGGCGCTAAGATCTATGCGGAAGTTTTAGGTGGCAACATCAATTCCGGTGGACAACGCGGTGGCGGAACGATGACAGCACCGAATGCCACAGCGGTGAAAAGATGTATTACCGAGGCGTTGAAAAATGCGAATGTAGATCCAATTGAGATTGACACGATTAACGGTCATTTGACAGCAACAGCCAAAGACGGTTTGGAAATCCAAAATTGGAGTGAAGCATTGCATTTAAGCGGAGATAATTTTCCATATATCAATTCGTTGAAATCGATGGTTGGCCATTGTTTGTCGGCTTCCGGCAGTGTGGAAAGTGTGGCTTCGGTGTTGCAACTGCACCACGGTTTTATATTTCCGAACATCAATTGCGAAGATTTACATCCTGAGATTACGACCATTATTGGCGAAAGCCGAATTCCACAACAACTCATTAAAAAAGAATTAAATATAGTAGCCAAAGCGAGTTTTGGTTTTGGTGATGTAAACGCCTGCGTACTATTTAAAAAATACCACTATGACTAAAGAAGACATAATCGAAAGATTAAAGACTATTGTAAAGCCTTTTGTAAACAATCAGGAAGCGTTTGAGAATCTCACTGAAGAAACCGATTTCATTACCGATTTGCAGATTAATTCAGCGAATTTGGTCGATATCGTTTTGGATGTCGAAGACGCTTTCGGAATTGACATTGACAATTTGGCGATGGAGAAAATGATTAGCATTAAAGCGACGATAGAAATCATTGAGACTAAATTGGCAGAGAAATGATAGGGAATGACATTGTAGATTTGGCGAAAGCCAAAAAAGAAAGCAATTGGCAGCGAAAAGGTTTTTTGGACAAGATCTTTACTGGGAATGAACAAGAACTTATCTTAACTTCCAATAATCCCGAACAGATAGTTTGGAATTTGTGGAGTAGGAAAGAAGCGGCTTATAAAATTTACAATCGTCAAACCGGAGAACGCTTTTTTAATCCGAAAAGTTTTGTTTGTGAAGAGGATGAAGTAATTTTAGGAACCCATCATTATTACACACAAACGCAAATCACGCCCGATTTTATTTATACTATCGCTGTTACTTCAAAAGATAGATTTATGGCTATTCAACATTTGGAAAGTCGAGAGGCGATTCAAAAGAAAAACGGCATTCCCAATTGGTTTGATTTGGCCGAAGGCAAGTTTCATCCGGCATCAATTACGCACCACGGAAGATTTGCACGTATAGTTTATTTGGAAACTAAAAAAAAACAGTTTAGCTTTTTATAAAAATTTCAGCAGTATAGATTCCATTTTTTTGTAGCCGGTTACATTGGGATGTACTCCGTCTTCACCGTATTTTTTCTGCAATCCTTTTTTATCATCAACCATTGCCGAATAATAATCGACAAAAGGGATTTTGTTTTTTTGGGCATAATCCTTAATCATTTTATTTAAGGCTACGACTTTATCGGCAGGTTCAATTTTTGGGTTCCAATAAAAATGATTAGCAGGTAAAACCGAACATAATACAACTTTTATTTTATTGGTTTTAGCCAATTCAGCCATTGATTCTATATTCTCAAAAACAGCTTCAAGGGTTATCGGACCGGTATTTTCTGCTATGTCATTGATTCCGGCCAATATTACTACGGTCGAAGGTTTTAAACTGATAACATCTTGCTGAAATCGAAGCAGCATTTGTGAAGTGGTTTGGCTGCTGATGCCTCGATCTATAAAAGGATGAGAAGTAAAGAAATTTGGACTGGTGGTTTTCCAGAATTCAGTAATGGAATCACCCATAAAAACCACCGAATTTTTGGCAGGTATAACCGATTTATTCTCCATTTCATACTTTCTTAAGTTAGCCCAATCGTTATTGTAATCGTTTTGGCTTATTGCATTGGTCGTATTGACAATCAACGTTAGTAAAAATAGAACCTTAAGAAGCGATTTCATTAATTAGTGCGTTTACAATTTGGTAATTCTATATTCAAAAAAAACTTCATCCATTTCTTGAAAAACCTTAAGAATAAAGATTTTAGAGAAATGAATGAAGTAAAAATTTAGGTTATTTTTCTTTTTTTTCGGTATTGTTTGGTTTTTCCTCAACAATTTCTGATTTTACTTCTTCAACCGTGTCTTCGCCTTTTAAATAGGTTGGAAGATTTAATCCGGCCATGTTGAATAAGTCATTCAATGGCGGTACGGTTTTCATCATACCCGAAACAAAATTGGCGGTAGAACCGTTTCCGTTATCGCTGTTGTTGCCCGAATCCCAAACGGTAATTTTATCAATTTTGATATTTTTAACCGCTTCCACTTGGGTTTTAACCAACTCAGGTAATTTCTCAATCAACAATAATTGGAAGGCTTTTGTCGGATCACCACCGGCGGCGCTAACCACTTCTTTGTAACCTTCAGCTTGCTTGGTTAAGATTTCGTATAAACCTTTGGCTTCGGCTTCCATTTTGGCAAAAATGGCATCTGCTTCACCTTTGGCTTGTTCACGAATTCTTTCAGCTTCTGCTTGCGCATCAATGATGGCTTTTTGCTTGGCAATTTCGGCCGGAATTACGATGTTGGCATTTTGCGTTGCGCGTTCTCTGTCCGCACGTGCATCTTCTGCTTTTTGTTCGGCCAAATAAGATTCTTCTAACGCTTTCGCTTGTTGTACTTTTTCTGAGGCTAAGGCGATACGCAACGCTTCAGCTTCTTTTTCACGACGCGCGGCTTCCGATTGTGCAATGGCAATTTTGGCTTCGTTTTCCCCTTGAATCGCGATAGCATTCGCTTCAGAAGTCGCTACACGCGTATCTCTTTCGGCTTCAGCCTTACCGATACTTTCGTCTTTAAAAGCAGACGCAATACTTACTTCACGGTCTTTATTGGTAATCGCAATTTTAACGTCACGATCTCTGTGGGTTTCGGCTATTTGAACGTCTTTTTCACGATCTGCCAAGGCTTTACCGGTTTCCCCGATTTTTTCTTGCTCGGCAACCGAAATTTTAGCTTCGTTAATCGCTTTTGCAGCGGCTTCTTTACCCAAAGCTTCGATATAACCAGATTCGTCTTTGATATCGGTAACGTTTACGTTAATCAATTTCAAACCGATTTTTTTCAATTCAGAATCGACGTTTTTAGAAATATTATCTAAGAACTTATCACGGTCAGAGTTGATTTCTTCAATGGTCATGGTAGCAATCACCAAACGCAATTGACCAAAAAGGATATCTTTGGCTAATTCCTGAATTTGCTCCTGTGCTAATCCTAATAAACGTTCCGCTGCGGTATTCATACTGTCGGTTTCAGTTGAAATGGCAATGGTAAATCGACACGGAACGTCAACACGAATGTTTTGTCTTGACAGCGCATTGGTCAAATTGGCTTCAATAGAAATCGGTTTTAAATCCAAGAAAGCGTAATCCTGAATCACCGGCCAAATGAAAGCACCACCACCGTGAACACACTTGGCAGAAGTACCGCCTGTTTTTCCGTAGATGACTAATATTTTGTCGGAAGGACAACGTTTGTAACGAGAAATTAAGGTTGTAATGGTTACAAAAAGCACTACAACTAAGACAACAATGATAATGATTTGTGACATATGTAAAGGATTAGATTTTTTTTACAATTAGAACTGCATTATTTTCTATTTTGATGACTTTAACCATCGTTCCGGTTTCGATACGGTCATTTTCGGTTAAGGCATCGAGTTCGTGAAAAGAACCGTTGATACTGATTTGGATTTTACCTTTGCCCGATTTTTTTTCAGGAATGGTTAAATAAACTGTTCCGGTTTGGTTGATGGTTTTGGCTAAAGAGAAGGAATTGTTTTCATTCAAACGCATCATTTGTTTGATGGTAAAAAAGAACAAGGCTACGAATGCAACACCAACTAAAAAAGCCACTACAACTAAAATGGTTTTGTTTGCAATTGAATCGTAAAAGGAAATACCACTCCAGCTAAATCCTAAAAGGAAATTAATCAGGTTTCTAAGGGTAAATAATTCGAAAGGTGTGTCAGTACTATGATGACCTTCGGATTCTAATTCGGTTTCAATATCATCACCGCCAACGCCCATAAAGGTCATTACGGTTTGCAATACAAAAAACAAACTAACCGGAAGTGCAATGTACCAAAACGCTCTAAGTAAAGGTTCGTAGTTTTCTAAAAAGTTCATGGAGGTTTTTTTTGAGATTATGCTGATTATACGCACAAATTTTTAAAAGGTTACAAATTCTGTTTTGTAAAAAGAATTTTATTTATTTCAGTCGTTCTAAGACGCCTTTCCGCTTCACAATATTTTTATAATCCCATTGAATGTCTTTTGATTTTTGAAGCCAACGGTCAATATCTTTAACATTGAGCTGATCAATTGAGGTATAAGTGATTGAAGCATCTTTGAACTTTCCGGTTCCCGGTTTTAAGTCTTTTTCTTCAAAGGTAACGCCGCTCCAAAACATTAGCCGAAGACCATTTTTTAATTTATCGTAACCAACAATCGGATTACCGTCTATAAACCAAACAGGATGCGAGTGCCAGACTTTGTTTTCGGCTTCGGGTAAATTTTTAAGAATAATTTCGGCTAGTTTGTCGCAAATAACTTTGTACTCTGGTTCTTGAGTGTTATGGTAGTTTTGAATATCAGGATGCATGTGTTGAGTTTTGGTTTTATAAATATATAAAAAAATCCTCAAGAAGTTTTGAGGATGATTTTGATTTAAATAAAATGGGCTATTGTTAGATTGTTTCTTTAGACACTGATTTTCGTTTTAAGATTAAGGCACTAATTACCGGAACCAATAATCCTATTGGAATCAATATTTCTGCATAAGTCAGTAAGATAACCATGATTGGGTTTTTATACCATTCTTTAAACATGTTTATTTCGTCGGTTTTAGCTTTGATTTCAGTTGCTGTCATGGTAGTTTTGTCAAGATTCTTGAGACTCATGGCAGTGAATTTTTCCATAAAGTCAGGGAAGAAGCAGTAATATTCGATTAACCAAACGCAGACATAAATGGTTGACGCAATTAAAGAGATAAGCATTCCAATTTTAAAACCTTCTCCAAAAGTAATGACACCGTTGTTGTGATTGTCACGGTAATTTTTAATGCCTAAAAAGACAAAGACATAAGCAATAAGCATTCCGGCATAGCCCAGAACCATACTTGGCTCAAAATCGGGTTTGTTCATTTGAATAGTGCCATACACCATAAAAGCGGCAACGATGGCGCCGGCAATAAGTCCGTTAGTAATAATAATTTTTTTCATTATATAAAAAGTTATTGATTAGGATGCAAAGGTTAGTGTTTGTACTGTCTTCATGCTCATCCTTTCGGGTGATTTTTGAAAAATCATCCTAAAGTAGGAGGTAAGAGTTGTAATTTCTTGGCGGTTTCTATGGCTTGAGTCCTTCTTTTTACTTCGAGTTTTTCGAAGAGTTTGGCACTGTGTGTTTTTACGGTGTTGAGTGAAACAAACAACTGTTCGGCGATTTCCTGATTGCTCATTCCTTGTGCCATTAAAGTTAACACTTCGAGTTCTCGTTTGCTGATGTTTCTTTGTTGTAATTCGGTTTCATTTAGAATGAAGTTATCTATGGGCACTCGAACTTCTTTTTCGACTACTATGGTTTTTATTTTGGGTTTGGTGACTTTATTGGACAACCAAATACCAAAAAGCAAAAAGAGTAGAGAGATAATCCCGATGTAGATTTCGTATTGATGTTCTAAAATCAAAAAGCGAAATTCCAGCCAACGTAATAACAAAAGCAATAAACCCATGGCTATAGCATAGCTGATGATTTCTTTGTATGGTTTTAGTTTAAGCAAAATGGTGGAATTGATTTACCCAAAAATAGGGAATAATTACGTCAGTTTAGATATTCGTGTTTTAATAACCCAAACACTAGCGAGTCTTCCATTTGATTGTTCGTGAAATAGTGCTCTCTTAAATGGCCTTCATAAGTAAAGCCAAATTTTTTGACAAGATTAAGAGAAGCCTCGTTTTCTTTACCGATAAAAGCTTCTACGCGATGGAGTTTCATTGAGCCAAAACCATAATGAAGTATGGCTTTCATTGCTTCGCTCATCAATCCTTTTTGCTTGAAATTATCGTCAAATAATCCGTAGCCGATTTCCGCGCGGTTGTGGTCTAAATACCAAGTGTGATAGCCGCACCAACCGATAATTTTCTCGTTAGTTTTGTCTAAAAGCTGAAAATAAAGATAGGTTTTGTTGAAAGTAGCCAATCCTTTGCGGTACTTTTCTTTTTCGATGACCAAAGCTTCTGGTTTTGTCAATCCCAAGAATACAAGCAATTCATCATCGGAATAATTTTGGTAAATAAAGTCAAACGTTTCAGGAGATAGCTTTCGCAATAAAAGTCTTTCTGTAGTAATTATTTCAAAAGTGTGCATCTTGGTAAAGTTGAATGCCACTAAAATACACAATTCTCTTTATAAAAAAGACATCCTTTTCAGAATGCCTCTTTCGCAATTGTGGTATCTGATTTTGGACTTATTTTTTTCCTTGGTATTTGACTCTTTTTTGCTGTTCGGTCAAAATAGTTTTTAAAAAAGGGGTTGCCTGTTTTGTGATTTCTTTCTCTGATATGGCTAGTGCTTTGGGATTGGCAACCAGTTGCGACCAAGGTTTTGGCGCGTCAAAATCATAGGAGCCAAAAACAATCACAGGCGTCCCTTTAATAGAAATGGTATTGTCGTCTAACAATACCCACTGATCTGCCCATTCATAAAGATATCTGGCATCTTTTTCCTGTAGTCTCAAACAGGAATGCGATGCCGGATAACCGGGCAGTTCGTATTGGTGCCATCCGACACCTAATTTATTGGCGATATTAAAATTCCATTTTAAATCCCACTCATCGTTGAAAGTACTGGTGGTTTCTTCGGCTTTCCAGTTAGTAAAGAAAAGTCCGGTTGGAGTTTTATCTGCTTTCCTTCCCATATTGGTTGGTCCGGTATGGGTTAATTCTCCTTTTTCGTAAGTCGCAAAAGTCTGCGAAGGATAAGAAAAAAAGATGATTTTATTCACTTCTTCTAAAGCTTTTACTTTGAATGGAAACGGAAGGTAAAACTCAATATCACCTGTCAAATCGGTTGGAATGATAACCGAATCCATTTTTACAAAATTGGCCACATCGGTTCGGTTAGCTATCAAAGCAATCTTAATTGCGCTACTGTCTGATGTTGTGGCTAACCATTCTTTGGTTTTTTGCCACTGGTAAGCTACAGTTTTAGGTTGACGTCTTTCGGGTGCTGTTTTTTTGACAACAACGTTTTTTGGCTCTTGTTTGCATGACCAAAATACTAAACCTATAATTACCACTATGATGTACTTTTTCATAGCGGTAAAATTCAATTAATAGGTTGAGTAAAGTGTTATAAAATTTTTGTAAATTGTTATGAGATTCACAGTTGCTGGCAAGACAATTATTGCTTTTTCATGACCATTTCAATCTGCGCATCTTCAATAACGAAGATGATTTTCTTTTCTTCTGTTCGCACTATAAAAGTCATGTTTGAATACCCTTCCTTTTTCAGTCCGACTTTGATTTGTTTTTTCTTTTTATCAAAAATCCATTGGTTGTTTTGGAACAATTTTTCGAGTTGTTCTAACATTTTAGCGGAGCTTTTACTTTCAAAGGTAAAGCTGTGATCTTCATTGAAGCTATAAGTTGCTTTTTGAAAACCGGTTACCAGTTCTTTGGTTTCGGGTTTGTCCGCATCTTTGAGTGCAGTAGCTTTTTTGACTTTCCATTTACCGGTAATCAAAGCTTCGTTTATGGTTTGACTTTGCGCTGAGGCAAAAGTAAATAGAAAGGCTAAGAGTAGGAATTGGGTTTTCATTAATTTTGGTTTTTCGATAGAGCTAAGATATAAAAATATTGTAAAATTCAAGTATTTCAATCGCGCTCAAGGTGGTAGTAAGTTATAGTTATATTTTTCACTTAGTGGCTCAGAACCTTTGCGCCTTAGTACTTTTTTTTAATAAAAAAAAGCCCCAATAGTGTAGGCTATCAGAGCTTTATTAGATTAGATACTACTATCTTGATCAAAGGGCAAACAGGATTTTATATGCAGGACACAATCAAACAGCTTAAGAAGACTATGATTATCCCGGCAACAATTAATTCGAGGTGTATTTTTTTTCTTTTTGGCATTCCTGATACCTCAAAAGGATTTTGATTTTCTATCTTTTTTTGTCTTTCTATATAAACTAACCAACCACCATTTTCGGCGATGTATTTTCCCAGTTCGGTTAATTCATAGCGGAATTCATTATCGGAAAAGTTTTTTATCAAGTCTTTTTGCTGCATTATTTCAGCCAACATTTTAGCACCCGGAAGTGGCTTTCCTGCACTGTCTCTGAAATCAGGCAACACTATAATTTGATGCTTTGAATTGAACAAAAGCATCAGGTTTATAGCGATTAGTTGGTTAATTTGATCAATCATAATTTGGAGACTTATATATCATTAGAAAAAAATGGGACGGTTAACTATTGGATAAATCGAAACTTATCTTTGAAATAAAATCCAATAAATGGCAATGGTAGTCTCACACCATGATAGGCACTTATTAATCCGGTAATCCAAAGTATCACCAATCCCATGTTGTTAATAATTAGCAATAAGATGAAGAACGAGTCGAAAAAAACAGGTATCATCATTATAATATTGGACACAACTACAATGACAGCCAATCCAAAAGACTGTTCCAAATGGAATTTAGCCAAAGAAGATTTAGCTCCTTTTTCATATTCCCTATAAGCAATTATCCAACCGATGATGGTGATATAGCTTATTACTGAAATGGTTTTTCTGTGCATCATTGGTCTATCTACGTCAAAATTTGAGGGATAGTTTTTTAATTTTCCATTTCATTAATCCTTTCAAATCCCATTGACTAAATAGAGTGAGCTATTTTGCTAGCCGATGGGATTTTAAGGATTACCCACAATCATTAATAAAACTACTTACTACATCATGGCTACTACTATACCATCCATGATTTCGCAGGAACAAATCTAAAGCAGCAAACAGGAGTTATTTGTAGAATTGGCAAGGGTTTATTGTAGAATTGCTTCTACAAAAAAAGCAACCGTTGAGGTTGCTTTTCGTACTAATGGGTTAGACTAGTAAACTAATTTTCGGAAACAAAAATTAGATTTTATTTAATTATACAATTGGAACAAATCGATTAAATCGGCTAGGTTGTTGATTTCCAATTTTTCAAAAATTCTGTTTTTAAAAGTACTTACAGTTGATTTTTTTACTTGTAACTGATCTGCAATTTCCATATTGCCATAACCTTTGATTAATAGTCGGGCGACTTCAACTTCTCTGTTGGATAAAAGCTCTAAAGGATTGATGGGTTTTTTAGAAATATAGGAATCCAAAATTCGGTCTTTGATATTTTGTGTAATGTATTTGCCCGAAAGAATCATGCTTTTTAGCGCTTGCTTCATTTCTTCTTCGTTACTGCCTTTATTCAAGTAACCGGAAGCACCGGCATTGAGATAACGAAGTGCATAAATATCTTCGTCATAAGCTGATAATATCAATATTTTTAAATCGGGTTGAATGGCTTTGATGTCGGCAATAATATTCAGGCTGTTGCCGTCTGGAAAGTTAATATCGAGCACTAGCAAATCGATCGGAGTTTCTCTGAGTGCTTTCAGTGTTTCTTTGAAGTTTCCGGCTTGATGTATTTTGGCACTAAAAAACAACTCTTTAATCAATAAAGAAACGCCTTGTCTGACAATGCTGTGATCATCGGCTATTAAAAAGGTAAAATTTTGAGTTTGCTTCATTTTTAATTATGCGTTACGTTACATTTTATACTCTGCTTAAAATCAAATTAAACATCACTTTAGTTCCTTTACCTATCTTGCTTTCAATGTTAATTTCTCCTTCAAAAAGTTCGATGATTTCTTTGCAAAGATTCAAGCCTAAGCCAACACCTAAATCATTTACTTTGGCAGAAACTGTTCCTTGGTAATAGGATTCAAAAATGTTTTCTAAATCACTTTGAGCAATTCCTATGCCGTTGTCTTCAATGCTGATTTTTAAATTCACTTCATAATCCGAAATATTGTCTTGCTGAATGCTTACTTTGATTTGACCTTTATCCGTAAATTTATTAGCATTGCCAATGATATTGTAGAAAAGCTGGTGAATCTTTGTCGCATCTGAATATACTTCGTAATCGGTTTTTAAATCAGAGTTTACACTTAATTTATTGCCTTTACTTTCTACCAAGGAAGTCATCGCGGTAATGATTTGAGTGATTTCAGTTTTAAGTAAAAAATTCTTGTGCTTTAATTCGGGTTTGTGATGCTCGTCTTTAGAATATTCCAAAATTTGATTGGACAATAACAATAAGGAATTGGTGGTAAATTCAACAGACTTAAAAGTTTCTCTTACTTCTTCCTCTTTGACGGAAGCACTTATCTTTTTACTGTAAATAGCAATAAGACTAAGCGGTGAACGAATTTCGTGGCTTATCATGCCCATAATTCGGTTTTTGAAATTCAAGCTTTGTCGAATTTTTTCCTGCGCAGTAGTCAACCTTTTTTCGTATTCAAATGCCAAACGCGTGAATCCGAACAAGATAAGTGATACTACAAACATTAAAATGATAACCGCTACTATCGAATAATTCCGAATGGCTTTGTTGGTTTCAAATTGGTTTTTTAAGTTGTGCTGACTGTTCAATTTTAAATCATTGGCCGCATTAGTGAAATCGGGCAAAGTGGCTTGACTTAATAAAAGTAATTCGCTATTAAACTTCACCAGTTCGAAGTCTTTTTTTCGTAGGTTTAAGAAAGCTGATTTTAGTTTGTTGAACTCTATTGCATAATATTTGTTACTGGCTAAAATCAAAAATTTCATTTGCTCTTCGAGCGTTCCGGTGACGACTTTGTCCTTGTATTTCATGGTGACAACCGTGTTCAATTGTTCTTTCTGAATTTCAATTTTTCCCGAAAAAGCATCTACTAATCGCGTCAATAATCCTTTTCTCGAAATGCTGTCAATTTTTATGGAAGTATTGGTGTCAACACTGTCAAGGACTTTGTTATAGTTAAGACTTTCAAATTTAAAAGGTGCAGCCACTTCATGCTGCTTTGGATAAAGTTGGCTGTTAAGGATAGAATCGATGGATGATTTTATCAAATGGATTTCAGTAGCAGCCTTATTTCTCTTCGCCAAAAGAGTTTTGAATTCCTTATGGTTTTTAGTGGTAACAGTTATGCTGTCAATAAATGCACTTGTTTCTTTTAAGGAAGCTAAATAATTATTCAACGAATTTTGATCATTACTGGTGATGTAATTGTTGAAATGTTCTTGTGATTTAATAATGGCATTGTTCACGTTACCGGTAAATTGACTGACTTGATTGGCTTGGTCAATAGTGTCAAATGACGTGGCAATCTTGTCTTCATTAATGGTTTCGTTGTACCAAATGAGAATAGCAAGAATTTGTAAAAGAATGATACACGCTAACAACGTGTAATGCACAACTTTTCGATCTTGAAACTTTAGTTTTTTAAGATAGATTGAGTTCAATATGGAGCTTTTTACTATTTGTTTGTTGTAGGTTGAAACAAATGCTAAAGACTTGGGGCGGCAAAAATAATTTTTTAATTTAATTATTAAACAAAAATAGCCCTCTTTCAACTATTTGTCTGTAATACATTTGAATGTTGATTGTAGAATATGTTCGACAAATCAGATTGATGAATTAAAATAAAAATCAGGTTGTTGTACTGGTTGTTTTAGAAGTTACTCACTTTGGTTAATGCTATTTTTTTGTTTTTAAAGAGTTGAATTACAGCAACTTTTTATTGTTTTAAAGTGTATTTAAATTGGCAGTTCAATAATGAATTCGGTTCCGATGCCGGGTTGGCTTTCAACACTTATGGTTCCGCCTAGGATTTCCACTTGGTTTTTTACCATAAACAATCCAATTCCGTTGCTTTCAATATCCAAGTGGAATCGTTCGTATAGATTGAATATTTTTTTACCGAATTTATCCAAATCCAAACCCCTTCCATTGTCTTTAAAATGGATGCGTACCTTTTCATCCTCTACCGATGTTTTTATCCAAATGATAATGTCTTTATCGGTTTGTTTGAATTTGATGCTGTTGGAGATTAGGTTATAGAAAATACTTTTTATAAAGCTTCTTAGAGAAAAGATAGTATCTGTCGCAGTAAAATCGGTAATGATTTGCGTGTTTTCACACGGAATTAGATGAAAAATTCCCGATTTAATTTGGCTAATCAATTCTGAGAAAACCACATCTTCCTTGCTTTCTGTAATTTGGGTTCGAATCTGTAAAACTTCATTAAGCACTCGAATGATCTGATCTAATTTTTCGGCAGAAGTGACTAAAGATTGTTCTAATTCTATTCTTTCGGCTACGGTAGGATTGCTGTTTAGCATTTTGGTGATGCCAATAATGGCGGCTACCGGAGCACGCAAGTTATGAGAAACAATAAACGAGAACTCTTCCGATTTTTTATTACGGTGTAGTATATCCGTTACCATTTTTTCTCTTTCCAGCTCGATTTTCTTTTTTTCCGTTATATTTCGCAATACACCATCCACGTGGGTTTCCGTATTCTCATCACCTGTTATTAATCGGGCATTGAGTGAAACGTAAATTGGTTCGCCTGTTTTTGATTTCAACAGGAATTCATAATCCATGATTTTGAAATGCTCTTGTAACACTTGATAGATTTTTTCTCTGTCACTTGAATCCCAATAAAAATTTTCGGTTAAACTGCCTATCAATTCATCACGTTTATACCCGATATAAGTTTCTACAGAAGGACTTACTTCGAGAATTTTGCCGTCAAGATTAGCCTGATAAAAGACATCTTGTACATTCTCAAAAATGTTCCGGTATTTCTTCTCACTGATTTTTAGAGATTCTTCTATTTCTTTGCGCTCGGTGATGTCTACCAGAACACACAAAAAGCATTGCTCGCCACCGAGTTCTATTAGTTCAGTAGACGAGTTGACTATTACTGTTTTTCCGCCTTTGGCACGAAATCGGAAATCGTGACCGTGTAATTGACCTTTTTCTGCGAGTTCATTAACTAAAAAGTCTCTGTCATTTTCATTGACCCATATATTTAATTCGGTAGTCGATTTGCCAATCAGTTCTTCTCGGGTATAGTTGAGGAGTTTTTCGGTAGCTTCATTAACTTCAAATAACGTTCCGTCACTGATTCGGCTGACAATGATAGATACCGGAGCTGATTTAAAAGCTTTTGAAAACCGAATCTCTGATTCGCGTAATAAATCTTCTGTCTTTTTTCGTTCGGTAATGTCTCTGGTAATCGAGTATAGTTTTCCGTTATTCGGATCTACAGTAGCATTGGATTCAAACCACAAATATTTACCATCGGCTTTGCGATAACGGTTTACAAAGTTGATCGTGTCTATTCCTAATTTTAGTTTTTCAATTTCCTGTGTGGTAGCTTCAATATCCTCGGGATGAATAAAATGAAATACTTTGTTTTTTTTCAATTCTTCTTCAGTATAGCCCAAGATTTTGGCAAACTGTGGATTCACAATTTCTAAATAGCCGTCAGTATTAGAGATACTGGCTAGATCATTACTGTTGTAAAAAAAATGTTTGTATGTTTTTAGTTGTTCTTTCGCTCTTTTTCGCTCGGTAATGTCACGAACAATAGCGATATAACTTTTGCCGTCAGCCAAAATCTTTCTGCTGATTTCCACTTCCACCATGGTTCCGTCTTTTTTTAATAAAAAACGTTCATCCATCAATACAGTATTCTGTCGCAGTTGGTTCCACTGGTCTTCGATGGCGGTATATTGATCTGAGGCATTTAGTTCAGAGGTTTTTTTGCGCAACAATTCTTCCTCACTATATCCCAGTAATTCACAGGCGATTTGGTTCGCATCAACAATAGAATTGTCTTCTGCGATGATAAAAATAGCATCACCGGCATGTTCCAATATCGAATGGTACTTTTCTTCGCTTTGGGTAATTTCGACATTCTTCAAACGTAAATTTTTAATTAAACCGTTTACATTTCTGATTAGATAATATGAAAAGGGTAGGGCAAAACCCAAAGAGAGGGCAATTAAGAAAAGAAATTTTTTATTAGCGGATTCATAAACCTCGTTGTTGTTTTCATACAATTTTTGGCCCACTTTAATCTGAATACTAACTAAGGCATCCAACTGGGCAATCAGCGGATTTATAGTAATGTATAGCTTGTTTTTGATGATGTTGCTCAGTTCAACTTCATTTTCTTGTTGTAGTGCTAACTTGAGTTGTTCCACTATGTCGTCTGATTGTTTCATGAAAACCTCAGTTTGACGAACAAGGATAGTTTCTTCAGGCGTTAGGTAGGTTTTCATATAAGCCTCCCAATTGATTTTGATGCTTTTTTGGGAAGCTTCTATTTGCTGTAAAGCGATTGCATTTGAAAATTGTTTGGCATGTATCTGTTCGGCTGAAGCAATGATACCGTCTAAGTAGGCATAACGAATATTGTTCAGTTGTTCCAACGGAATCATTCGGTCGGCATACAGTGTTTGCATCTGCCGATTCATTTTTCGCATTTCATTGATACCGTAAAAACCGATCCCAATAATAAAAAGGGACAGTATAAATGCCAACAGATATAACTTTTGGGACGCCCTTATTTTATTTTTTAATATCATTCTCACTATAATATTATTTTCAGCTTTATTTGGGAGTCAAGGCAAGCTGATGGTTCAGGTTTTCTTGTGGGTATTATTATCTAAGGTGAAGAATTGGCGTTTAGATAGTTTAACGGTTTGCAGATGAATTAGATATAAGTCGCAAAGTGCGAAGGTAAGATAATTAAGTGAATCCTCAAAAGGATTTTAACAGACCTAATGTTACACAAGACACTTTTTTTAATACAAAATGATGAGGTTTTAAAGGCCATAGCCTTCATTGATGCAGTCTATTCCTTTTAAATCCTCTATCGGAACTATTTTTTGGGTTTTGGTATCAGCGCGCCAAGCTTTGACAATGTTGGTATAAAATTCTATACCGTCATTGGCTTGACTTTTAACAATGGCAATTATTTCTGAATCGGGAATTTTATTGTGTCGGCAGGTACAAATAGCGATATTTTCTTCAATACTTAATTTTGAGATGTTTAAGGTGTCAAGGATTTTGTATTTTGGTTTAGGATTGTTGGCTTCTCTTATTAGTTCATCAAAAAGGAGTATATAGTTTTTATCATTACCATATTGCGAGAGTCCATATTTATAGTCTCCGTTTGCATCTTTAACTTTTTCAATGATAGAGCCTGCTTGGTGTTCATATTCTTTTAATGATGCCACTTCAGTTATGTTTCTGTAAATAGTTCCAAATAATTCGTTAGGCTTTTCAGTGATGAGACTATCAGTCACGACAATTTCTTCCGCAGGAATTTCTGTTTCTTCGGTTTTTTTGCAACTGAATAGGGCTAAGAGGATCAAAAGGGAGAAGACTCTTTTCATTGGTTATTAGTTTGTAATAAAATTACAAAAAATACTTATAGCCGAACAAATAATTATCTATTTAGATTTATTGATGGTATAGATACCGCCAGCAAAAAGCACGATGGCTAATCCTATATACATATAACCTTTTCGTTTACCGGTTTCATTCGAGGCTTCAATGTTTACTCCTAAAACTTTAACCGAATTACTGCTTTCAGACATGGTCTTAAAACCTAAATAACCAACACCCAAACTAATGAGAATTAATATCGCTCCTATTATTTTTCTAACATCCATCTTTTTACTTATTTGATTCGGTCTAAGGTAGTGAGAAAATAGGAGTAAAGAGTTATATGTAAGGAGTTATAAATTATAAGTTTCCTATTTATTGATTCCTATTGCCTATTGCTTTCTTTGGCTTGACTTTTGTTTATCTCTTCCCAAATGATAAAAAAGAAACTATGAAAAATCTAATCTTACTGTTGTTGCTTACTTCCGGAGTTTATGCTCAAAAACAAGTTTTTAACGTGCAACAGTATTGCATCGATGAAAAGCCATTCAAGGAAGGACAATGCGATCAAAAAGGGAATGAGTATTCGTTTTTGTTTTTAGATCCTGATAAGAAAGAAGTCGTTTTTTTTCTCACTGAGATCAAGTTTGAATATCAAATTACGGCAACCCAAGCGGATTCAAATTATACCATTTATACTTTGAAAAATGATACAGGAGAAAGTACTATGAAAGTGAATAATGCCAAGACTAAAATTGAGTTTCGTTCGCCCGAACGACATATCTTTTTAACGGTAGGGAAATCTACTAAGGCGGAGAAGTAAGAAGGAGTAAAGAGTGAAAAGGGATAAGTGAAAAGGGATAAGGGATAAGTGAAAAGTGAAAAGGTATAAGGGATAAGTTTGTCAGCGATATGCTTTTTATCCTTTCCCTTATCTTTTCCAAAGAAATCAACATTTATCTCTTCAATCTGTTCATAACTAATTGTATGGCAACGATGAATGGCTTGGAATAGTTTTTATTTTTATTTTAAAGTAAACGTAAAACTATGAAGTCAAAAAATTTACTCTTTGCTGTTTTACTGTTTTTTGCAGTTAACAGTTTTTCTCAAACCAAGATTGAAGCCAAAGATGGCATTCATTACCTCACGACTAACATTGATTATCCGATTACCGGTACCTACTTCTTTAAAGGAGCTGAACCTACGGTGGAATTAAATGGCAATGGTGCGGGTTTTTACCAACTGCATGAACAACCCAAAAAAGCGGTGACTTGGGGCATTGAATGTGACGAAGCCGGTGTGCCTATATTTAGTAAAGGTTTTGACAATGTGGCTTACACGCTTTGGTACCAATATACCAACCCGGAGACGGAAGAGGAACAGCACTGGAAAGCGGTGCCTTTTACAATTCATTTTAATAGTTTAAAGATGTTTATTCAGGGGGAACGAAGTAAGGATTATACTGAATAAGTAAGTATAACTGAGGTTTATAATTTAATTTTTTGGTTAGCACTTGTGACAGCTTGAGTTGGCGAAGGCCATTTTTAGAATTTGTTTAGTACTTTTCGGGTTTACTCAGGCGCTTTTCGAACTTTGTACATCACTATCAAGCCAAGCCACGCAATTGTGAAATGATTAAGTGATAGTTGAATCAAACTGCTGTTGTGCGTAGTTTATCTCTCCGGTAATAATTTATTCAAAATTTTTTCAAATACCGGAATGGTCCATGCAAAAACTAATACTCCTGAAATATTGAAAAGCATATGCGCATTAGCAACAGCCCTTTCTATGGGAGCATTTTGGCTTATCCATTTCACTAAATCCAAAAAAGGATAAAATAAAATTAAACCAATAACTATAGATAATAAATTAAAGATTAAATGAAACAGACCGGTTTTGATGGCTGATTTGCTTCCATTAATAGTGGCTAGTAAAGTATCACTACAGGTTCCAAGTTCAGCCCCTAACATAACCGCAATTCCACCCGCTAAGCTTAAAAGCCCTTTTTTTGAAAGAATAATTGCCATTCCGACTGTCGCTGAGGAAGATTGAATAATTAATGTAATTACCGCACCAATTATAGCACCAGATACCGGATATTCTGTTTTTTTTAACCATTCTAAGAAGTAGACTTCATTTTTTAAAGGTTCAACAGCATTTTCCATGGTAAACAATCCAAAAAAAAGAATTCCAAAATATAAAATTATCTTACCCGTATTATTAATTTTTTCTGATTTTGAAATGAGCAGTAACGTGAAACCTATAATCAAAAGTATGGGCGAATACTGACCAATATCCATAGCAATTATTTGACTGCTTATGGTAGTTCCTATGTTGGCGCCAAGAACTATTCCCATAGCCTGCTTAAAGTTTAGGATCTTAGAATTGACAAAAACTATAGTTATTATGATGACCGCAGAGGAGGAATCTAATAATGTAGTAACCACTGTACCCACTATAATACTGGAAAGTGTATTACGTGTAAATTTTATTATCCACTGATTAGCACTATCTCCTACAACTGTTTTAATGGTAGTAGAAAGACTGTTTACGGCAAACAAGAAAAGAACTAATCCTCCGATTATTGATAATATTATTTCTTTCATTTTTTTTGAAAAAATAATATAATTGACTTGAATAAATATTTTTATATTATTAAGTAATCATTAACAATCTGGAAATGGTTATATGAGTGTGGGTTTAATGATATACAGTGTGTAGCAGACTATAACTATATGAATTGTTACTGATGATTTCAAACACAAGCTTCGCAGTTTTTATAAACTGCTTTTGTGAGAAGTATTATGTTGCATAAATCGTTTCACTTTGTCGAAAATCTCTATGTTTTTTCCTTTTACCAAACTTATTTCTGTCTTTACAAAAATATCTTCTTGATGAACTTTTAATTTGTAGAAAAATTTATCAACTAAACTTTTAGATTGCGTGACATGACTTTTAAAATCTTTTAAGTCAAAGCAAATAAATGTAGTTCCTTTACTTTGCCATAAGTTAATACGCTTAACATTTGTCCAGTATATTTTAATATCATTAATGTGGTCATAAAAATACTCATTCGTTAATTCAATAGCTGGTTTTCCGGATAATTGTCTGCTGAGGTTTTTGACGGTATTATAAAAATGATTCCATGCTACTCGCCAAATTATTAAAGCTATAATAATTCCGTAAGGTTGGTATTTATTCCAAACGAATAGTAAAGTTATTGAAAGAAGTGCTATAATAGTAATTACAGAATCAATCCATAATTTTAATGGATAATACGAAAATTGAAATTCTGATTGCTGGCTCACAAAAATGATTCTTTATTTGTTTATTGTGAAAGTATAAATGGGAACATTATCTTTTGAAGATTTTTTCCAATTTTCTACTTTACGCGGATCATTAAACTCAATTCCCTCTACAGGCATAATTTCAAATTTGGAAAACCAATAATGCGGATTTTCGCCATCTCTTTTAAAATACGTTTGTCTGGCAATGATGCTATCATTTGGTCGTACAGTGAACGAACTTGTTATTTCCTGTGGTCCCATAATTTGAGATTGCTTAATAACACTGGCAGAAAATGTGATAGGTTTAGCCGAAGTATTTTTTACTATAAATGCAGTCATTGGGTGATTGCCGTCTAGTACAGAACAGCTAATCATTGAACAGCTAATTAATAAAGTTGCTATTAGTTTTTTCATATTTTGTTATTAAGGTTTTCCATCATTGCTGCTGAAGTTTCGCAAATAGTAAAGCGGCTAATATTTATTACTGATGATTCCAAATATAAAATTACTTTTAAGCTTTATCAATTGAATATTTTCCAGCTCCTGCTAGAAATATCACAACAAAGGTTATGAAAAACAATAAAGCATGTTCTTTAGTTGCTAAATCGTCTTTGGCATGTACTATAAATCCGGCAACAAACATAGTAATTGCAGCAGGGATTGCAGCCCATTTTGTTTTAAAACCTATGATTAACATAATAGGAGCGACAACTTCTCCAATAAGTGCTAAAATTAAGGATGTTGTGGCGCCAACACCTATAGGGTCACCAAAATCGGAAGGGTTTGATAACATACTTATTTTTGGAATTCCATGGGTAAGCATAAAGCCACCAAAGCCAACTCTTAATATTAAAAGTGCTAAATCGTTAAAGTTTTTTTTCATCATTGTAAAATTTATTTAATTACTCTTTAGACATTAATTCTTATTGTTGCCAACGTTTTGCGTCTTGAACAGTTGCAATGATTAATCACCGCCGATTCCAAATATAAAATTTTTTTTTGAATTTTCGCAGTCCCGAACCGAACCGAAGGCGAACTGGCGCAGCAAAATTCGGGACAAGCCAAAGCGCGCAATTGTTGCAAACTGCCTTAAGTTTACAATCA
>NZ_DLGY01000044.1:0-173620 GCF_002482945.1 Flavobacterium sp. UBA7682 | reverse complement strand
CTGTATTTTTAAGACACTTACTTATATACCATGTCTACAGTTATTATTGACCCTGAGTATTTAAAGCAATTGGCCGCATTGGATGCCGATATACGGGCACTGAATGTGGAGAAGATTAAACTACTATTTAAAGCGCTAGACATTAGCCTGACTGCTGTTGACTTTGAAAAGCTAATGGGATGGGAACTTCTACTTGTTACCGTGCCGGATAAACAAATGGCAGTACAACTCAATAAGCATGCTGCTTACATACCAAACCTTAAGTTTACCGTTGACGAGACACAGCCTCTTTTTACGCTGATGCAAGGCAGGAAAGCAAGGCGTGTCTGGAAGGAACGTTGAATTATTAGGTAAGCACGGATTCCTGCGGCAGTCGCTACGCTCGTGTACAAATCCGTCATCGGGAAATATAAATCGTTATATGCTGTAGGGCAGTATTATTTAAGAAAAAACTAATTAAAGGAATTGACACTAACCTAAAAACTGTGTAAGTATAAAAACAATGGTTGTTAAATTCCATTATTTTATATTTACACAGTTAGTGATAAATAACCTTAATTTTATAAATTTAGTAGCCTTGGATTTCATTTCTTGCTCTATTAAAAAGAGGTTGAAATATTTTATGGCGTTGTTCAAGGTTAGCTTTGTCTATTAATTCAAAGAGTTTCGGATTTTCTTTTTTCATCTTTTCTTCGCTCTTTAGTTGGTTTTCAAGAGCGTTTTTGGCTTCATCGATTGATTTAAACTTTGTTTTTGAAATGTTTTTTCCGATCCATTCTAAATAGAGACTATCATTCTTAAAGCTATCTATAGGTAGGTCTTTATCATTAAATGCATTTTCCATCTTATCAGCAAAAAACCTTACTTTTTTTTCATATTCAAGATATGCATCAGTTTCTATAAGTTTCTCATATTCATTGCAAGCATAAGTTAATTCATCACTTGACAAACCAACTTTTGATGAATTGGCCTCTCCTTTTAAAATTGATGTTTGTCCATTTGCTATTACGCAAAAAAACAAATAAAAAATATAAATTCTGATTTTCATAATATCTAAAAATTAACAGAAATAGACACAGTTACTTAAATTATCGGTAATACTTTTAACTCTTACCCAATAATATTGCGCAGCAAAGGCATGATTATTAGTGCCATAATCTAGTGCATAAGCCCATTCATTGCCATTCATTGCAAATTCGTAATCACTAATACACTGGTTTTTACATGAATTCGATCCTGATAAAACTTCTATTGTCGCTAAACTAGGTTGGATAATTTCTATTATCTGTCCTGGATCCGCATTGTCTATTAAAGCGAAAAGTTGACTGTTGTTACTCACCAAGTTAGCATGTTTTGCTATTATGTCATCAAGTATTGAGCTAAATTCTTGAGTTGATGTAAATGACGTATTAGATATATTAGTAGTTATCCAACTCATGTATGCAGTTTTGGTAGTAAAATAAACTGCATTGCCATTCATCTTGTCAACAAAAGCATCTAGTGAACTTTTGTAACTGGAATAGTAGATGTATTAATCATAGCAACGAACAAATTCTTGGCCGTTGTTTGCTCACTTTGAGTGTTTTTATTTAAATATTCTGTACTTGTTGTTTGAGAGTTTTCACTGTCCTTACTGCAACTTAAAATTAGCAAAGATAAACTTACAAACAAAATTCCTGATTTATAAATTATATTTCTCATAAAGTATTAAAAATTAAATTAATAAAACAAATTGACAAATAGTTTTTGCAAAATCTATATTTCAAATATATAACTATTTATTTACAAATTTTATTTTTCTAATTATATTTTTCTGATTTAATATATATAATTTACCTTATTATTTTTAATAACATTAAATATAAAAAGTATATTCAGAACTAATAATTTACATTTAAAAACATTTTCTTGGACACAAAACTTGACAAAAAAAATTGAAAAATTCTCTTTTGAATTTGATTTAATAGTTGACAACATAAATAAATAAATAAATAAATAAATAAATAAATAAATAAATAAATAAATAAATAAATAACTATTTATTGATGCGGAGTGATATTAGCAGTCCGATAGATCCTGTTATAAATCCGCACTATCAGGACGTTTGAATTACGAAGTATTGCGTGCAGTTTATTTTTCCTGTATTTTTAAGACACTTACTTATATACCATGTCTACAGTTATTATTGACCCTGAGTATTTAAAGCAATTGGCCGCATTGGATGCCGATATACGGGCGTTGAATGTGGAGAAGATTAAACTACTATTTACGATGCTTGACATTAGCCTCACTGATGCTGATTTTGAACGGCTGATGGCGTGGGAACTTGTAATAGTTACCGTACCGGATAAACAAATGGCTGTGCAACTTAATAAGCTTGCCGCCTATATACCCAACCTTAAATTTACCGTTGATGCAACACAACCCCTTTTTTACACTTTTGCAGGGTAGTAAAGCAAGGCGGGTATGGAAAGAGCGGTAAATAATAAAGAAGGCACTATAATGTATCATAACCACGCGAAAGGATTGACTTCGTCGAATTGCATTTCGCGCGTTAGCGGGGGCATTACGGTTTGCGCGTTAGAAGCCGACTTCGCCAAATGGTCAACTTAATTTCTTACGACAAAAACACAAAAGACAAACGCTAACATTTATAAATAATGAAATCAATTACACAATTTTGGGACTGGATCCGCTACAATGAACAATCACTAAGAAATCTTCGAAATGAAAAGCCAGCTGCGCAAAAAATGTTTGTCTTTTGGTTAGATAAACACCTTCATAATTATTGCGAACACCTTGAAAGCATTTTAATGTTTCCGGCAAACGAAAACGAGCCGACACAACTTATTATATCGGCCAGTGGCAATCCGGAATATTTTGAACAAGTCGCAACCTTGATAGAGAACGCACCATTGTTGAAAAACTGGAAGTTTGTTGCCTTTATTCAACCGTCACAAAGTATTGAAGAAATGGAAGCTGGTCTGGATAAACCGTATGTTTTCAAGGATATTAATTTAAAAGCAAGCGAACTTAAGTTTATGCCTTTCGAGTATGAAGGAGTTAAAAAAATAGACATGATCGTATACCTGAAAAATTTTACTGTTCATTGCACTAATAAAAATCTTCTACATGTAGTTTTCATAATTATGCAGGATATTATTGGCGAAAAATCTTTGTTTGAGAATGTCAATTTTGTAGAGCTTGCTCAGATGCATGAAAAAGAAATTTATGAATTAATTTATCTATATGACTTACAACTTTATCTTGACAATCTTAATATGATAGATAAAAGACAATAAAACTCTAACTTTACGACAACTTAGTAAATCATAAAAGTAATGACCAATTCGAATTTAAATACCGATGACCTTTACAATGCTGTAGTTCAAAAATTATCATTCCCACAGATTCATCCTTTGCATAAAGCTATCTTGGAGGAATGTTGTGAAAATGCACTTGAGAAAAGCACTGAAAAGGATATAGAATCACTAATTTCGTTAGTACAGCTAATATTTATGTCTTGCGAATCTACACTACGAGGTATGATTAAAGGGACATTCGAAGCAGGTAATCCAGAAACTGTTACTCTTAATTACCGTAATCAAACTTTCATAATTGATAAAACTTCGGGGTTTTTAAAATAATTTGCTATGCTAATATTTGCCTACGGTTCTAACATGAATATTAAACGTTTGCAAGAACGAGTTGCATCCGCACGAAAATATACCAACGCTTACCTCAAAGGTTATGCTCTCGTCTGCAATAAAGTAAGTAAAGACGGTTCTGCCAAAGCAAATGTAACACTTAGTGATAATGATGAAAATGTTGTATGGGGAGTCTTATTTGTTATTGATCAAAATGAAAAAAGTTTATTAGATAAAGCAGAGGGGCTTGGTAGCGGTTATGATGAAAAGATACTTACATTCTATGACACTGCTGGTAATGAACATTTAGCACAAATATATATTGCTGATGAAAAACAAACAAATATTAGCCTTAAACCATATGACTGGTATAGAGAATATATTTTATCAGGAGCGAAACAAAATGAGTTACCCGACAGTTACATAGAATTTTTGGAAAATTTAAAATTTAGTGTCGATACAAATACTACAAGAAGAAATAAAAATCTTGCTGTATTAAATTCCGGAAATTAATATAGCAATGAAAAGAAATGACCAACCAAGCAATAAGCACATAGAAAAAGATGCTAACGGTATAATCACAAAAAAGCTTCGAGCTCTTTTTCTTACCAAACATCTCGAATTAGGAGAAAACACCACCACTCCAAGTCAGGATTGGGGTACCGATTTTTATATTGAGGTTTTGAATAAGGATAAAGAAAACAAGCGCGAGATGCTTTTCTTAATCCAATGCAAAGGGATTAACAAAAATCCAAAGATTCTTAAGGATGAAAATTCTTTTGCATTCACGATGTCGTTACGACATGCTAATTATTTTTATCATGAATTATCCGAGCCACTCATATTTATGGTTTGTGATATCACTGATGAAAAAATTTATTGGTATGCTGTACAATTAGATACGGAGTTAAAAGAACGTATCCCTCAACAGGCAAGAGACCGTAAGAAAACTTTACAGGTAAAAATTCCCGCAGATAATATTTTAAATGAAGAAAATTTCGAGAGGTTCCTTACTGACTTGGGTAAATCGCAAATGGCACAGCTTCACAAAAAAAAGGAGAGGATTAATCTAAAAGCCAATTATGATAAAATAAATGAAAGTATTCAGAACCTTAACATTATTGAAGGTTTTTACAAATTAATAGAAATGTTTCAGGGTATAAATGTCTTTCCTGAATTTGTAATTAACAAACTTCACATTTTTACAGGTGCTGAAGGCAGCAGCCTATACGGCGAGACACTATCTACGCATAATGAAAAACTTTATGATTTTCTTGAAAATTTAGAAGTTCGGGATGAAACATATTATTTGAAGAATAGCGACGTTGATTATGCAATAGTTTCAGATTTTCAAGAAAAAGTGCGCCACATTTTAAATTTCTTTAGGGTCAATTGGATAACCCATATAACATGGCGTGGAAGGTCAGAGAAAAAAAGGGATCGGTTGTGCGTACACGATTTGTTTATTTCAAAAGGATGCAATTGTGAAAGATGTTCTTATGAAAAACTTAATTTTCCAAGGGTTATAGAATTACTATCCGTTGAAAATGAGTCTCTGGAAATCGAATTTCGGTTAAGAAAGGCTTATACTTATTATTTGATGGCTGACTTTGAAAAATCTTATCGCGAGCATAAGAAAGCTATTGACGCAATAAGCATAAGCAAAACACCTGGACTTTATATAGTGGCAAAATATAACTTGCTGCAATTAAAAAAGATGATAGATCGACAATATTTTGGTGATGCACGACATGAGATTTTGAAGGAATTAGAAAATGAAACTTTTGCCCTCGACGAGATATTGATGCCCGAATACTATCTAGATATTTTCAGGCAAATTGGAGAAAGCAAATTTGTCAATAATGCACTATGGGATATCGATAATAAGTTGATTGAGATTCAAAAATTATGGCATAGCGATCAATTTGGCGGAAGTTCAACTAATAGTCATGCCAGGAATTTAATTGTAGATTTCCTGCGGACTTATAATTTTGTTGAGTATAACTTACTAATCTATAATGAATATAGAGAATTTGAAGTATTGGTCAACAAGATGCTTGAAGGAATTTTTGCACTCTATGCTATGAATAATCCCGCGTCCTCAAAATATGACCATTTTGGATACACGATAATCGATATGTGGCTTTTTCACGCAGAACCAAAACATATAAGGCATTTATTAATAAAATATAAACTGAAATCCATAAACATGGAGTTCAGTGATATTGAATATAATAGGTTACATGAATATATTGGAAATCTCATTAATTCCGCCCCTATAATACTTCAGAATTTTAGAGAAGAAAATTTTGCTCACAATGATAAAATTCGACAAATCACACAAAATTATTTGTTGATTATTGCAGTGATTAATCTACCTGACAGTGAGAAGAATATTCTTTTGGACAGGTATCTGCTTCTGATTGAAACTATAGGTGAATGGTACTTTACATCGTTCGAGTTTTTAGATGATTTTCTACACTATAATAACGATATCAGTCATGACAATTTAGAAAAAATAATTACTCTTCTTATTGCACATGACCATTACCAACACGATTTGTTTTCAACGACATTGAATCTTTATGCCGGGAAGTTTGATACACCGGAAGAAGTTGAATCTGCACTAAAAAAAGTTCTACAGATTAATGAATTTATTACCGAGGATTTTTGTGAGAGAGGTAAATTTTCAGGCTTGATATTTCTTATTCCAGACTTGACCAATGAAACGAAAAAATCAGTAAAAGATACAATAGTCGCCAAACTAAATACCAACTTTGATGGTGAACTATATTATATTTTTAGCATTTTCGATGTGCTTGACTATAATGAATCGTTTTTGAAAAAGTACTTTGACTTAACGCCCGACTATACAACTAAGCAAACTGGACATGAATTTATGAGCGGTAAGAAGGAACGGAGAAATTATCATCTTGACAAAGCCATTAATTTAGCATTTCATTTTGGCGCAGAATTTACGCCTGCTCTTCAGTCATTATCATCAAGAGCAATAGACAAGGAATATTACGATTGGCTAATGGATATTGATGGATTCGACTATTCAAATTTTAATTCCTATTGGATTTTGCACTATAAAACTGAATCATATTGGAAAGCATTTAAAAAAAGTGATAAGCTTAAATCTGAAATTATTGCCAGCCTGAAAAAGAAGTATATTGAAGGAGTGGCAAATGTTTTAATAAATAAGCTTGATATTATTCCTGAAACATCATTTTCGATTTAATATCTATTATGTCTTTACTATATAATTTGTATCATAGTGACTATTCATACGATACAGTTTTAGACCTTTAATTCAACTAAAAACATTTACTTGTGATAACTACTTTAACCAACTCAAAAATCAAATGCCTCATACAGGAATAGCACGAAGAACAGATCTTAACCTGCGCAGCGAATATCCAGATCTGCGTACAACAATCTATAAAATTTCTGAAGACAGGTTCGAAATTTTATGCGATGGGGTCAACGGAGACTTTCTAGAATTTAGTGAATACTTCGACAATGCAATTAAAAGTTTCATAGCACCGGTTGTAGTAACACAAATTCGCCCATCAGCATTTCTCGACATCATACCGCCTATTTCCGATAAGGAAATCTCCAAAGGCTTTGAGGGAATGTCCATGTCAATAGTAATGTTTCGAAACATTCTAATAGCCAAATTCCCTAAGATCAATTTTACACGAATTGAACAGGAGTTTCCTAAAATTATTATCTACACAGCAAATTATGTTGAAGATATTCCTGATGGAAAGGTATATCATTATACGAGCCTCGCCGATAAGCAGCTATTGGAGTTTTTTTTGGCAGGCTTAAAAATGCCACTTCCTTTTGAAATTAAGGATGAAGATGTTACCGATTTACCCGACCTCAAAATATACCACAGCGACAATCCAGTGCAGATTATCGAAGCCACGAAAATTGGCAGCCGCTATGCCTACGATTTTTCTCGTCGTGATGAAGCACTTTGGTTTGATAGGATTGATAATATTTTTGAAGGCACTTTTACGAAAAAGGATTTGTATTTCTACGATGATAGAGAGTATTCTTGTTATGTTGATTACAGTTCATTTAAAAATATTGATTTAAGGAATCACTTGCTTTTATTTCAAACGGTCTACCTCACGTTACCATACGATAAGCATATCGAGGGATGGCTCAAAGAATCTAACATTAAAAAAGTTGAATTTTTGGATTTGATTGCCTGCGGTCGCGTCAAATTGGTACTTACGCAACCCGAATTCCGTTACGACCATACATTTCTTCCCGAAGCATACGCAGCCAATCCTAATGGGGTAATTTCGCGACGTGCCATTTCAGCATTGCATCAGATCGATTTGGTTGAAATGTCCGATAATTATATCTTGAATGACCCAAACATTCTTCGGGAATTAATGCCTTTTTGTGAAGCTGCCGCTAAGATTTCAAACACCAAGGCAAGCTATTTCTACGACATGTTGGTTTGGCCCATCAAAGCCCGGCGTCAATCTTTTGACTACTTATTAAACGGAGGTGCATTTCAAACAGGTGCCTACGGTGTAAACAATACAGTCGAGAAAAGGATTAGTGAAGCTGTCGGAAAAGATTTGTCTTTCGAATTTATAGTAAATTCTCCTGCAATTCACCTCGCCAATTCACTAAACGCAACATACTTTCCGTTTCAATCGGAAGGAGGCTATACCGATCAATATTTTGCAAATGTTATGGGTGACCAGCTGAATTTTTACAAAACTGCTACATTGCAGAATATGGCTTCATTTATCGAAAGTAGAAATGAAATTAGTTCTGGTGTTGTTCCAATCAACCCAATTGACATAATACACGTAAACGATTACATATCAATAACCGAATTGGAAGCGACATTGGCGAAAGGGCAATTCTTTCCAGGCAACAAAAATTTACTTGAAACCCTAGCATCGCTTACAGAATCAGATAGACAGGCAAAAATTCGTTACTATAACGACGAGGTCGTTAGGAATCTGAATTCTAAAAAAATCAGTCCTGCAGCGATAGAACTAGGTGTTAATACAGCAATCGATGTAGCAGGATATGCTAGTGGAATGCCATTTCTTGGTTTGGCATATACTGCGCTAAAATTCGGTGGAAAAAGTCTTGCAAAAGCAACGAATATTTCAGAAAAGTTACAGCAAGCTTTCAATGACAATCCCGATAAAGCCAATATACACTACCTAACAAAAATTAACCGCGTTGCAAAATTAAAGGAAGTTTAAGGTTGTAAGAACAATGACTTTAGAATTGAATATTCGCCTTCATCACCTCATGCAACTTTGCATAATCCTCAATTAATTTATTCGCCTGACTTCTTTGCTTGCTTTTTTTTGCTCCATTTTCCTTAATGACTAGCCAGTCCAATAGTTGTGGGCGCTATACCAATGAACTTAAATTTGCTCGTCAATCTGCTCGCCAATCTCGTCAAGGTAGGATTGGAGGTTAATAGCAGGAATAGTGCCGATGGCTTGTTGCAGGTATCTAGTGAGTTGCATAAAAAATGTCACAAGTGAATTTTCTGTTTTGCTAAACTTAATCTCTTTGTACATTCGGCTTTTATAAAAATCCAGATAAGCATCCTGTCCTGCTATATTAATCTCCTCATTAGGCTCATAGTTTACAAAAAAACTTCCATAATCGGCCACACATCCCATATCGATACTTCTTAACCCAATATTATCTTTTAAATGAGAAATGATTGTATTATTATTTCTATGAGTAAAAGAATTAGTATTGCATAAAATCCCTCCCACAATTTTAGTAAGTGGACGTGGTGGGAATTTTATACCGCCATTAATAAAACTTGCTGCTTCTCTTTTTAATATACGAACACTTTCAATCTTTTCAGCAGCATATTGAATATTTGGTTTCCCGTCTGAAGTACCACCTATATCCGGCTTTACTTCAAACACTGCATAAACCCCCTCGGCCGGAATGTAATGAAACCCATTTTGAGAAAAAATAAATGGTGTAAACCAATTGTCGTAAATTACAATATCTATTTGGTGGCTCGTATTACCGTCATTGTCAATTACAATAGCCTTATCAACACTATATCTGTTCGGTAAATACTTTCGCAACCAATCAATCCATGCGTTTTCGAGTGAATCACCTTTTGATCCCGGATGTTCGATAAATTCACGATTAGTGTTAAGCTGTGCCACCATTTGATTTTGTAGGCCTGCAAACAACATTTTTAAGTCAATTTTAGCCATTTTTACTCTTCTTTGAATGGTGATGTAGGGGCAATTCCCTTTATAACTTCTAATGCGCTCTCCATTGTAACAGCTTTCTCAGGATAAGCATCCAATACAATTGCTGGCAACAGCCTTTGTGTTAAGTCCGAAAAAGTAAAGCCATAATTGCGTTCTCCTGTCTTACCAGTTAACTCCACAATATCATTTACGTCTTTCTCTTTTAGCCCTAATTCAAGTAATGGTTTTAGAAGAACACTTTTCCTTTGCTCAGCAGTAGGCCGTTCGAATATTAGGATTAACGCCGCACGCCTCTTTATTGCAGGGTCAAGGGCTTCAGGTCTATTAGTACACATGATAACAGCAGCTGGTAATTTTCCGTTGCCTAAACCATCAATTCCCCTAATAAATGCATTTACACCTGCCTTGTCTTCATGATGCATCTGATTATTTTCCCGTGATTGTGCTAAGGCATCAGCTTCATCAACCAACAAAATCACAGCCCCGTTAGAAGAGCTTCCGCTTCCTTTAAGTTTTTTAGCTCTTTCAATTGTATAATCAAAGGCGGCAGATACAAGTTGAGTCATTTGCCCAACCATGCCTTGACCACGGGTAGATAGGCTCAATGGAAAAAGTTCAATATCAATTTTTTCTAATCGGGCTACCGCGTCACCAATAGTATAAGCGAGTTCCGATTTTCCGCATCCCACATCTCCAGCCAAAATAACTAATGGCGGACGGCGAAGTACCATATCCATAATAATATTGCTCTCAGGATGAAATTTTTCTTTCCATTTTTTAATACCTGAAACGTTTGTCAAAATCCCAAGTGTTTTCGACAGCATTTCCTTTTTGTCGTCAAGCCCAACTAGTAATTCAAATCGTGATTTCATTTCCGGATCCGGAAACAAAATAGTTTGTTCAAACAACTCCGAAAAAGACGGCTTTAAATTATCCATATTAATAACTTTTTAAAGATGAACGATCAAGCCCTTTTCCACCTGAAGAATAAGATTTGTCAGAATCCATATAGCCACTAATCCCAGGGTATGGTGCGCCCGTCCTGCTGAATGGAAGAGTATTTTCAAACGAATTACGTTCGGAATCAGTCATATTATCATACTTTAAATTATGTACTAGATATGAATAAAAAGAGGCACCGCTGACATTTGCATTTGGTCGTACTTTCCCAGGGTCATCATCTGCATAACTCATTCCATCTAGGTCTTTGGCAGTGTATTTAAGCATTGGTTCTATCCATACACCATCCCTTTTGTATCCATAGGTAATGTTATCTAAATAGCCGTTTCGTAGAAATTCGATTAATTCAGTTTCGAGGTCAGCAATTTTTGAATCAGACGGTGCTCCGTAAAATCGCTGCATGCGTTTTAAATCAGCAGCCACCTTTGATGCTAAATGCTTGGCATGTGTTATTGTAAATGCCTGCGTAGAAGTGTAACTTGAGCTCATGATAATTAGATTTGAAATGTTGAACCAAAAACTTTTTGCCAATAATAAACTGTTTTCTCCTTTGTCGTAGCTGCTAAAGCTGCATCAATGGCATCACCTGCGTCCAAAGCTGCATCTACAATCATATCGGCTTGCTTACGTGTATAAAGTTTAGATGCGTTATTTTTAGGGTTTACCGGGTCAATAATTTTGATTGGCTCACTGTGTGTGGGTATATCTCCTTTCTTATAATAGTCAGTGAAATAGATCATGTCTGTCAAATCACTGGTCGCCAAGTATGAAAAGAAATGTTGCAGCCCTTCAGGATAGTCATTAAATTTCTTTCCTTCGTCGAGCAGTTTAGCCAAGATAAGTTCTACCATAAATGACTTCAGCCTGAAACCATCGCGTTCTGTTTTCATATTTTTGACCCAATATTTAGCTAATCTGATTACCTGAGAAAAATGAATATCTTTAGCTTTGCGTGTCCGAATAAATTCAAGGTGTCTGGGGATACATGTTTCTAAAAAAGAACCATCTTCCTGACTAACTAGATTTCCATACCAATCCGGGTCTCCATTATATAAAATAGGTACAATATCTACATCCAATCCAGATCCCTTAAAAGAAACCGTTACACAATAGGTTTGAGGTTTAACTTGATCTGGTGTAAAGTTTGGAAAAGCTGACCGTAATTTCTCTGCAAGGTATTCCAATAGCGCTTCTATATCTTTGGGAACATCGGCACCACTAATGTAACATGCTACATCAATGTCATTTAGTGTTCGCAAAGCTGTTCCTTTAGCCAAACTTCCAGAAATCAACATTTTTTTTAAAGTAAAATCAGGATGTTCAGATACGTAAGTTGAAAGCTTGTCTCGCAACCTTTTCGCTTGTGCGCGATAATCGTCAGCCCAGTCTTTGGGTAAATTCACTCGGTCTTTCGCAAATTGTGCGATATCATCATGGCTTACATGTTCTCTTGACATATAGGTGGTTTTTTACGCAATACATATTACGCAGTTGAACAAACTAGTGGAATGGTGATAATATGTATCAGCCAATTACTAGATAAAAAATCTGATATTTAAAATGACCAATACTTTAACACTAGGTGTAGGTCGAAAACCCGAGGAATTTTTAGGATATAAGATTTAATCTTATATTTTTGCAGAAGAAATTTATGGGTCCGATTCCAATTTTTCTACAGGCCGGAGCGTAAATTCCATTCGCTTCGGTTTTTTTTTAACTTGTAAACAAGTTAAGGAACTTACTTCTTAACAGAGCGTAAAATTCCTTGCAGGCCATTAACCCACGTCAAAGTGTAAAAGTATATCATTAATTTAGCCGCAATTGGTTCGATTTGAAGTTGTTATAAACAATTTAATTAACAATTTAGAGCATTTTATTTCGATTTGATAATCATTTCACTCAGCTAGCCTCTCTTATAATCATCTACTACCAACTCATGAATCTTATCCAAAAGGTCCATTTCCTCCAAAGGTATAATCTCAATTATCTTCTCAAGCACACCGCTTACAGCATTAGGAACATTCCGCACAGTACCCACACCTTCGCTATCTGCTTCAAGAGCAGCGACCGTCACCTTGAGTACATCGATTAAAAAATAGCTCAATTCTGCATAGCTGTTTATAGAAATTTTTACTGTTGCTTTTCCTTTTCGATTTTTACAAGGCTTCAACACCTGAAAATTATTCTTAGCCAATTCTTTTAATTCTTCAATCGATTTTATTTTTTCATTTTCCATAATTCAAACATTTTCATTTTTTGTTTCATTCAATTTTTCCAGTCTTACCAATTCATTAGCCGTTAGTTTATCAGCACGCTCCACAAACTCAAGGTAACGGTTACTTAGCACTTCATAATCAAAATATTGCACATCATCAATAAAACCATAACGTAGTGAATTAGTATGTCCGGAAAGTATTTTTAGTAACTCTCTATCTTTCTTTGTGACACGTGGAAATATCTCTGCAGTAAGTGGCGAAAAATATTCACACAATTCAAACAGATATTGCAAAGCAAATTGATTAGGCGTATAACCCAGAAACAACCTTATCAATCCAAGGCAAGTTTGCTCAATAACCAGGTGCATCATATACACATGTAATTTTGTGGCACCACCACCGTCCAATCCTTCTGCATCCATCAAAAATGCTTTAGTTCTGTCTCTTTGCATCACATACATTTTAGCCGACTTCAAATTTCGAGTTGGCGTTTCATCAAAAGGTAAAAACGGCGGGTTGGTTGTTTCCTGATACAGTAATGTACCGCGTTGCAAAATCTGATAGAAAAAGTGCTGTTGGTCTCCTGTCTTTTGATGGAGTGACTTTTTGGTATGCATCAATATAGTTACTGTAGAACGACCGCCGGTTTGTTCCTTTATCATTTGAGCAACGTTGCCAAGTACATCATTTTGAAACTGCTTCACTATCAAAAACAGGTAATAGTGCGTACTTTCAAATTTCTCACTGTTATCAACCAATATTGAAATCTCTGTTGAGGTATTCCTGGTTTTTTTTCCAAAACAATAAAGGGCTGATGTATCAATGGTATCAGTAATTATCTTGGCAATCAATTTCAAAGGATTACCATCTTCAATCGTAATCAACGGATTTTTGCTTCTAGCAAATTCATAACGGCATCTACAAGTACATTCTTTAAAAAGCCGGTTGACTTCGCTACGCAGCCATTCTTTTTTAGCCTCAGCTAATTCTATAATTTCTGCACTTAGTTCGGGTATATCATAGCCACTTTGTACTGCATAGCACGCAGCATTGAGTAGTTCTAAAAGCTGCATATCCTCGTCAACTTCACTATTAAAAGTCTTGGCCAGTTCTTTAGAAAACATGCCTACATGCCGCTGATGAATTTTAAGGTCGTGTTCAACAAGCCATTCACCCGTTAGGAAATTTTCCGCAGCTATGAAAAGCCACCGGATATTTTGGTGTATGTTGTAGGCTGCCTGTAAATGATCCTCACGTCGTTGGTAATATTTAAGATTGATTCCTAGAACAAAAGCCGAATAATCCGCACTATCAAATTTACTTTTAGCCTTTTTTAAAAAACGTTTAGGTTTGAGGCTTTCGACGAAATTAAATTCCTTACTTCCCTCGGTGCTATAAACCAAACTGTTTTTGGTACAATGCATTGCAAAAAAGGGATTTCCATCTTTAAGTTCATCCTTTACCCAGTTGGAATCAAAAATCCGAAATGAGAATTGCGGAAAAGTTTCAAAAACTTTCCAATAATTATCGTTGAGGTCGTCCCACGAATGTGGACTATCCTCTCCAATAATTACCATAAGTATTCCGGCATTAAGGTCTTCTTCTACGTGAGTCGAGAAATAAATAGTATTGGTGTTTGAAAATGCCAAGATTAGCTCAATTACTTTTTCAAGTTCCGCCTGTTGCGGATGGTCTTTGGTGATTAAAGTGTTGTGATACATAATTCATAATTTTAATGTGAAACTTATCCGAAAAATTGTATTTTTGTTACTGCATGCAAGTAAGTAAGCATCGGTTATGTACCGAATCATTTTTTACTGTATTGCACATTAAAATTTTATGTTTTTTACATTTACAACGTTTCAATCACAATTAATATCTTTGAAGTATGACACCAACCAAAAACCACATAGGAAGAAAAATCAGCCGCATCCGCGAACTTAGAGATATGAAACAGGAAGCTTTAGCACAAGCTATGGGCACTAATCAACAAGCTATTTCTTTAATGGAAAACAGTGAAACAATTGATGAAGAAAAATTAGTGGAAGTTGCAAAGGCCTTAGGAGTAACTCCGGAAGCAATTAAGAATTTTTCAGAAGAAAACGTGATTAATTATTTTAATAATTTCTATGATAATAGTGCCAGTAATGGTCAGGGCGCATTTGGACCAGTTTATAATTTCAATCCGATAGAAAAGCTAATTGAAGCCTACGAAGAGAATAAAAAACTTTATGAGCGCCTTCTTGAGGCAGAAAAGCGTAAAATCAACTAATAGTTAATAAACAAATCAATAAAGACCGTTTTACGGTCTTCTTTTTTAGTTGTCAAATCATTACTTTTAAATATTTCTGTGTTGAACTTATAATTAACCTAACATGCAATTTATCCCTTTTGACTTACTACATCAAAGACTAGAATCTGCCAAAAACGATTCAGACATTGCTTATTTTTATGACCTACTTCTATATGGTGAGTTTTTGACTAAAACTATTAATTTATTCCTAGTAGCGTCTATAAATGATGATAAAGAACGTTCTCGTTATCGTCAGGAATATAATCTTGTCCGTGCAAATTCAATAGGTGATTTTTCAAA
Organism: Flavobacterium sp. UBA7682; assembly: GCF_002482945.1. Classification (NCBI taxonomy): domain Bacteria; kingdom Pseudomonadati; phylum Bacteroidota; class Flavobacteriia; order Flavobacteriales; family Flavobacteriaceae; genus Flavobacterium; species Flavobacterium sp. UBA7682. The sequence goes on along the minus strand of NZ_DLGY01000044.1, from coordinate 157,959 downwards.
ATCAATCGATGAAATTCTAACAGGTCCACCTGCCCAACTTCTTAGTATTTCTATACGAGATTTAGAACTTAAAGAATTAACGTATAGAGCTAAAGCAGGTGATTGGCAATATGATGCACAACAACAACTGTATGAAGTATTACAAATTTTTAATATCCCAACCACTACATTAGCAAGTAAAAGTCCATTAAGAAATTGGTTCAATCTATTTGCATATTTGAGAAACAAAACTAAAGGGCATGGTGCAATTAGAATTGAACCATGTAGTTTAGCTTGTCCTCTCTTGGAAAAATCAATAGGATTAATTTTTAATAATTTTTCCGCTTTTAATAGACCATGGGTTCATTTACATCGTAATTTATCTGGTAAATATAGACTCTCATTTTTAGCAAATAAGACGGATGATTTAGATTATTTGAAACTTGAAAAGACTCATTCTCTTGATGATGGAATATATTGTCTATTAGATCACGAGTTAAGGAAAATTAATCTACTAACTTCGAATTCCGAGTTAACTGATGTGTTTGTAACAAACGGTAATCTTAAAAGTGAAGTTTTTGAGAGTATCTCTTATATTACTGATCAAAGATTAGCATCTTGTGCAAAAAACTTTTTAAATCCAATTACCCAATTGCCTCCAAGCCACACTGAAGGAATTAGTTCCTTAGAGGTGCTTGGGGAATGTTTTACTAATCTTCCCGTATCTACAGAAGAATATATTAGCAGAAAAGATTTAGAGAAAGAATTTCTTAATACCATAAATGAGACCGAGCGATTCCCTATTATTACTTTACTAGGCAAAGGCGGGATTGGCAAAACAACTTTAGCACTAAATGTACTTAAACAAGTTGCGTTAACGCAAAGATTTAATTTAATAATTTGGTTTAGTGCAAGAGATATAGACTTGCTAATGGATGGCCCTAAGCAAGTACAAACTAAGGTTTTAAATCAAAAAGATATTTCTAATGAATATTGTAATTTGGTTTATCCGGGTATTGAAATTAAAGACAAGCTCGATTTTTTCTCACACCAACTTACATCAAATGATATAGGGACTGCTTTATACGTTTTTGATAATTTTGAAACGGTAACAAATCCTGTTGAAGTCTTTGAGTGGATAAATACATATATTCGAAATCCAAATAAGGTTATTATAACATCAAGAATAAGCCGCAGTTTTAAAGCAGACTATCCTATTGAAGTTAATGGTATGACTGAGGAAGAATGCAAGTCGTTAATTAATTTAGTAGGTTCCAAACTACGAATATCACAAATACTGACTAATAAATATATTGATGAATTGATTTCTGAATCAGATGGGCATCCTTATATTATAAAAATTTTACTAGGTGAAGTTGCAAAATCTGGTAAGATTGAGAAAATTCAAAGGATTGTTGCAGAGCAAGAAAAAATATTAACTGCTCTTTTTAAGAGAACGTTTAATACTTTATCACCAGCAGCCAAGCGCGTATTTTTAACATTATCAAGCTGGAATTCTATTGTACCAACTATTGCCGTCGAGGCAGTTCTTTGGAGACCTGAAAATGAAAAAATGGATGTTCAAAATGCAATTGAAGAGTTAAGAATGAGTTCTTTTATCGATATTATAAATGAAGATTCGGAAACATTAATTAATGTTCCATTAGCAGCTTCAGTATTCGGAAAAGGAGAACTCGAAGTATATCCTGAAAAGCTTAAGATATTGGAAGATCGTGAATTATTAATGGAATTTGGTGCTTCAAATCAAACAAGCGTAAGTATTGGTGTGTCTTCAAAAGTTGAGAGAAAGTTTAGAGCGGTTGCTAATCGAATTAGTTCTCTTGACGAATTTAAGAAAGAACTGCCTGTTTTAGAATATATTGCAACTAAATATCCTAACTCATATTCACATATAATTAGTATTTTCGAAGAATATGGTGATTACGAATCTGTAAAATATTACATAAGGGAAAATCTTAAACAAGAAAGAACAAATAAAGGTAAAGCTCTACTTTGGCAACGGCTTGCGGATGTTTGCGATATTACTCAAGATTGGGAAGGTGAAAGTCACGCTCTTTCGGAACTAGCTTTGTTGCCAGGAATTGATTTTCAATTAATCAGTGATGCAGCCAACAGGATAAATAATCACTTTTATACTCATCCAGAAGCAAGAGTTGCAGAATATAAAAAAATTCTTTTAGATAAAGTTTCTGAGATTATGTTAAGAAGAATAAAAGAAGGTTCACCTACAGATTACTCAAGACTAGCATGGCTTTTCCTCAATAATAGCAATGAAGATAAAGCGATGGAAATAGTGAACGCTGGCCTGGCTTTAGATGAAGAAAATCAATACTGTCTTCGCATTTTTGATAAATTAAATAAAAAATAAGTTTATCTATCTATTTAAATGCGAACAATACTTTAATAAAAACCAATAGGATACAATAAACAGACTTACAAATATTATTAGGAAACGATTACCAATTAAATTTAATTATTTCTTTCTATTTATTATCTACACTTGTAAAATTAATCTGTTCTTATCTTAGTTGATTGTTTTTACATTTTTTCTATTGCCAGTCCTCAACACTCTTAAAAAATGATTAGCATTGTAAAGTCACTTCAAACAGTATTGCATTATAAAAATTTCTACCTCAACAAAGAAAAATGACCTTTAAATTCTTTACCGTCTTGTCTTTTTACAACAAACCAATAATCATCCGCAAATAACAGTTTACCATTTAAAGTACCATCCCATCCAAAATCTAAGCCTTTAAAAATGATTATTAATTTACCATAGCGGTTAATGATGCAAAATTCCAACTATCTATTTAATCTAATATTTCTCTGGTAAATACATCCGATTGAAATAAAATAACCTTATTATTAAACTTCCAGCATTTTAACAAGTGATTATATTCACTAGAATCTTTTGATTTAAGAGCATTAGTATAAATTGTATCATTTTTATAAACGAAGGCAAAATTGTAAATCGAATTATCTATCGGTTCATCAACTCCTTTTAATTTAACTAGCTCCTTAATTCGAATAAATTCATTTTTATATTCAATGCCGATTAGTCTTTCAACTTTATTAAAATCTTTTATTTTAAACTTGGCAAGAGAGGTATCAATACTATTACCACCGTATTTGAAGTTATTGTATTGATTCACAATAATTCTATCAGCACAGGAAGATAAAACTGAAATTATCATAAGGAAGATTACTAACTTTTTCATTCTCTAATTGTTGTGTTTATAGCTGGACTTGCAACAGTCTTATAATATATTCCATAGTTTGACCTTTTATCATCTCCTATTTTACTTAATACTTGATTTGTCATAGTAGTAATATAAGCTTCTTCTCCATTATCAAAGCTCAAATCAAATCCCTCATGCAATATTTTACCTTGAGTTTTGATATCTGCCCATCTGGTTTTTGAATTTTTATTATCAAATCTCCATGTGTATTCATGCATTAACTCATGAGCAAAACTGCCTATAGGTGAAACCCATCCTAAATTTTCAGGGACATAGGGCAATTTCACATCCATGACAAAAAAACCTGCTCTATCACCTCTGAATAAAATGCGATCATTTTTACTTTCATCTTTATTCCTCAAAAATTCAAATGGACTTTTATTAGGATCGCTAGGTCCTTCAATTATCTCAACATCATGTTTTGTGTCATTAATTAGAGCGTCTAAAACGTTTACAGTTGTTGCTGTATCCCCTTCACCAAAAGTTATATTCATTGCGCCAGAACTATAAAGATAATCTAATGCAACATAAACATCCCTCTCAAATCCTTCAGCATATTGACTATAATCTCTATCTTCTTGATAAGAATAGGCCTTATTTCCTATCATTATTCTATTTCCATCTGGATCGATAAAATAAACTGGATTATTGATTGCATAAATATAAGGAGAAACCGGATAAAATTTTTCCGCCAATGCATCAATATTCATCCATCTCCCAATTGCTGGATCATAATTCCTTGCTGTATAGTCGTAAAGGTTAAGTGCCAATTCATCTTGATATTCTTTCCCATTGTATTTAAATTTAAAATCAACTGCCTGACTACTATCCCCATTGTATCCATTGTGCTCCAATCCAAACGGATAATAATTATTTTCTTTCATGATTGAACTTGTATAATAGGTAATACAATTACCACCTCCACCACTACAATCTATAATTTCTTCAGATGGTTCTGCAACCCCATCCTTATCCAAATCAGCATAACTCAACCTTATGTTACCTAGGTGATCAATAAAATTAAATACATAATTATACTTACTGGATGTTTTCGTCACATATCCTTCGGCATGAGGAAAAAACTGTAATACATCGTTGACATATTGAAATCCTGATAAATACTTTGTTGTTGTTACAATATTAGGCGCTCCGTTCTGAGTAACAATTTTTTCCATTTTTTTCCCTTCAGCATCATAAAGATATTCTATTGTCCCTAATGTTCCAAATGTTATTTTAGTAGGTAAACTCAATTGATTATAGTCTATATCTGTAATGCCCTTATTATCGTCTCGGGTCATATTCCCAAAAATATCGTAGCCATACTCATCTACAGTATTAGCACTATCTACAAAACCACTGGCAGGATTACCATTAAAGCCATCTTGCACACTTTTAAGAAGATTCGAACTATTACCGTTAGCATAGTTGTAAGTCAGGTCATCAATCTGAAAAGCAGGCAATGATATACTATTATCTCCATTCCGATGCAGTTTTAAAATGTTACCATTCTTATCATACTCTACACTTTCATTATAAAAATCAGGCTCCGGTAATGTACTGCCAGGTTGCAGGAATACCGCATTTTTAAGCCTGTTCAGATTATCATAAAAGTAACCATACTTTTTAAGTCCGTTACCATTTGCTGTTATCCAATGAGTTTCCGATATATTTCCATTAAATAATTCATTGCCTGCATAAGTGCCATGATTTTCAACTTCATTATAATTTATCCTAAAGGCAAACAGGTCATTCTCAGCTGTATCGAGATTCAAATAATGGGTAATAGGATCAGGAACATCATCATTAATGCCTTTCAACCATCCCCTAATATTATATTTGTAATCTACTTTCTGCAATCCATTATAATTAATTACATCTGTACCACCAACATTCTTACTAATTAATTGCCCCCAAACATCATAAGTATTCTTCGCTATCAACTGAATTACTCCATTGTTTATCTTTTGCGTATGAGCAAGAATCTTTCCTTGATTAGTATAAGTATAATAATCTCTAATAGTAACACCAGTTTCACTATTGATTCTTTTGTGCAAGGTCACTGTGTAGGATGGCTTTCCTTCAAAATCCAGTTTACTGTCAGTTTGGGTATATCCTCCAGGACTGTTTTCATGGTTTCTTAACACACTCCGTATCGCACGAGATTTGTTGTCGTAAAAATCATAACTAAGTGTATTCCTGTAAGAACCTGTAGTTTTTGTTGCTCTGAGCCACTTTCCTGTTACCAAGCCTTTAGGCTTATTAGTACTGTTATTATAAAAAACCACATCATTTTCAACCGTAGTGGGCACTCCCGGTGCTCCTGTATAACTATAGTCATCATAATAAACTACAGACAATAAATGATATCCTGAAACTGGTTTACTTACATAGGTATAGCTATGGGCTATATTTCCTATATTATCCGCAACTGTTGTTGCTCCAGGTGCTATCCTACTCTCATTAAAATTGGAAGTCTGGTTATCTCTTTCTAATTGTTTGTCGTTTCTTACCAAACTACTAATTGTTGAGCCTGATGAAATCCAACCCGTGATAACAGCTCTGTTGAAAAGATCATACTTGGTAATTATCCAGCCATTATCAGTCCTGTCACTAAATGGTGGATTTGTAGGACCTGTCATCACAACTCTGTCTAGCTTATCATAAACTAAATACTCCCATGTTTTTCCTGGTAGTTTTTTTTCAGCTAAACGGTTCCTTGCATCATATTTATACTGATAACAAAGTTCATCCAGAACAGTCTGCGTTATTACTCCATCTGCCTTTGGTGGCAATACATAAGTCAGATTGCCGTAAATATCATAAACATAATAAGTATCATGTGCTACTTCTGTATCAAGAATAACTCCATTAATGTCTTTATAATCTGAATATGTTCGCTTTAAAACAACCTGATTACTTTTATTTTTAAACTCTTCAATAGTATTGTTTTTGCCACTTACCCAATTCTCATCTTTAGTGACTGTCTTATACAGCATATTTTCAGGATAAAAAACACTTCCTGAACCATTAACGAATGTAGTCTCATATATACGATTACTAATCGACCAGTCAGCTATTACTTTAAATTGTTTTACTTCATTAGCAATATTGGTTTTATAGTCTAGTCTCACTTCGTGTCCTTGTCCCAATGCCCAGTCATTTCCCGGTGCTGCCTGCTTAAGTAAATGATTTAGAGGCGAAGCTTCGAACTGCTTTTCACTATAAGGATTAGTATCGCCATATTGGGTCTGGTATTGGGCAACAAGACTTGGGATAAGTGTAGTCCCCTCTAAAAAAGACATATTGTCTTGTGAAGACACAAAAGGTAGGTACTCCTTAGACTGCCTTCCAAATTCATCATATTCTATATAAGTAATCATATCTTTTCCATTGGCAGATTGTGCATTATCAATCTTTTCCATGGGCCTCCCCAATCCATCATAATAGACTACTTGTTGGTACGCATCAAGAATTGTCGGATTACTTATAGAAGCAGCTGTGGACACTCTGTAAGTTTTAGCCCTAATATAATTATAGTTAGATGAAGATGTGTTCGTAACTTGGTTACAATCTGTAAGGGATCCATAAACAGCAGGGCACAAGTCTGAATTGTCTAAAACATAATTTCCATCAGGTTGATAACATTGTACAACACCACTTGCAGGATCTCCAAATCCATCAAGGTCATCATCAAGATACCATACAGTAGTTTGATCCAAAATTTGTCCATTAGAATCTACACAATTCAGATTTATGCTAATACTAATATAACAACTGGTTAACGATATTGGTGTTCCGTTGGAATAAATAACTAAATTATTATTTTGAATCTTTATAAAATATCCAGTAGAACTAGGTATCCCGTTTGAAAACAAAATTGTGCCAATTTCCATATTTGGTAGTGTAGGGCTAATTCCAAAATTCAAGATTGGTGAAGATGTTTTTAACTGCACGCCGTTTGACCATCCTCCTCCAAAAGCAACAGTTAAAACATTATTGTATATTGTAGCTGAACCATAAATATTACCACTACCTGTTGCTGTTAGGTTTGAAGCAGTTAATGTAAACGAGACATTAGGGTAGATTGGTGGGGCTGTTGCTCCATACAAATTAATTTTACCTAAAATAGTTGTTGCAATAAATAATAATGCAAAAAAATAAAATTTTCTTTTCATGATATTTAATTTTGAGGTAAATAGTGGTACTCATGCTCAGATAAAATCTTTTGATCTCTATCTTTTACTGTCTTTAATTGACCAAAAGCATCATATTCATAAAAAACAAAAGCACCATTTGGATTTGTAATCTTAGTTACACCAATAAGTTTCTCCGTTTCATATAAAGTAACCATAGCATTAGGAAGATTTCCTTGAAGAAAACCGACTGAATTTGCCAGCTGATAGGTACTGTTTTCAGCTTTGGCAAGAATAATTGATTGCATGCTATCCCACTTAAAGGCAATTGGAGCTCCGTTTTCCATAGTATACTGCAGAACATTCCCTTTACTATCATAAGAATCAAAGGATATCTTTCTCTCTTCTGGGGCATTACCTTTGGAAGCATAAATTGATTTTGGCATTAACAAATTACCAAAAACATCATAATCAGTTCTTGTAGTTGAAAGCAACGATGTCCCATTAAATTGCTTTGTTGTAAGTACTACTCCTGTCATATGATTGTTTATTAACGATTGATTAACCATAACGGGGGTATCTGTCGGATAAAAATATTGAGTAATCAGTTCTTCGTTATTACTATTCAACTTGGTAATATTCTTAATATTCCCAAAAGTATTATAGGTATAATTTTCAGTTTCTGATACAAAATCATTTCCAAAGTAATTCCTTGTAGTAATTGACTCTAGTTTATACCAAGTCGAAATTATGGGATAAGTAATCAGCATGTAATCCCTAATTGCACCACCATCCGCAGTGCAATAAGAAGCAAAACCAGATAAAAGATGTATGTTTATTGTACCATAAAAATATTTATTTTGACGATTTACATATAAATCCAGATAGTTATAGATTTTTTTATATTTTAAATTACCCGCAGCATCATAAATATCATCATAAAGCGGTAGTCCATTCAAAGGTTCAACAATAGTCGGTGCATCTCTGTAATTTAAGTTCTCAAAATTCCTAAAGTTAAAGACTTTTTTACCATTGTTTCCTGAAGCATTGCCCAGTTCTTTTTCTTCAACCGTTCCATAACCTAGAGTTTTACCGCTATTTTGAATTAATCCATCTGAAGAAATAAAAATAGGATTGGTCATACTTACATTCTGAACAGGCTGTCCATTAGTAAAAAATGGAGGCGCACTAGCACAAAATGAGTCCTTTGAAGTCATTGGCCTGAAACGATTTAATAATTTTCCATTTGAATAGTTAACAACTTTATCGCTGATTAAAACACCTTTCTCAGAAAAGTTTTTGATTGCCTTTATCCTAACACCAGCTCCATAACTTATGGAAGTATTTATACCAGTATCATCATAAAAGCGAAAATTAGCTTTAATGGCAGCAATGTGGTAAGTATCATTTGAATAACTAAGGGTATTTATTACATCAACAGCATAATAAACACTTATGTCAGGATCATAGTCAATTCTAAAACTCTCATCCCAATTGTGGTAGTGATCTGTTTCGAATTGTGCAGTTAATACGCCTAGATCATTAGCCTGCCACTCTTTTATTATAGTAGTTTGACTTTGCCCTGAAGGTAATACTTTAACTTTTGAAAAGATAATTTTAGAACCACTAAAAGCGTTTAATGGATATACAGGAGCGTTAGGATTATTAATAGTTTGTGGAGAATAACCATCATTCATACTATTATGAAAAGTAACGGTCGTGGTCTTGCTCAATACAAATTTTTTTTGATAGTTTACTTGTTGGTTCCCTTGCCCATGGTTGTCCAAGGCAAATTGTTTCTTGGCAATGCTTTCCTGTACTTTTGTGGGTACAAACTGATTTTCAAAGGTATTGGACTCATAGGTAAATTTTGTAGACCCACCTGTTGGATATACTATTTTATTTAACATATAGGTGCCTACGGTCGAAGGATTCACATATCGATTTCCGGACACATAATTATTGTATTGAAATGGTAGATGGTGGTAAATCATATGTACCTCACCATTTTGGGTATAAAAATAATTTTGCATATAGTCTATATCATGCTCAAAATCAAAATATTCAAGATTTGGCAATAATGATGTGTTATTCTCTCCATTAAAATAACCCCAAAAATCTTTGGAACAAGAGGTTTTTAAGGGCATGCTAACATTCAAATCATATTCAAACTTATACGCAGGTTTTGTTAAAACCTCGGTACCTGCGTCATATCCAATTTCTTTTAAGGAATCTAGTTTTAGTCTTTTTCCAAGTGATGCTATGTCAGCAATTGGCTGACTAACAGTGCCCGGGACACCTAAAGATTGATTATATGGAAAATAGCTATAATTAAATGCAAAGGATCGAATCTTTTTATTGGTAGCAGGAGAATTAAATTTAGAATAAATATCAATTTTTTGCAACCTTTTGGGGCTAACTGCTCCGGGAATACTTATGCCAATTAGATCTTCCCTGTCTTCTAGTACAAAATCTATGACTGCATCTTTAGTTGAGATTTGTGTTAGAACTTTAGACGTACTCTGAATTAGAGTTTCCTTTAAACCTAAATTTGCATTTTCGTTCGAGCAATTTTGAACAATATACCTGCTCTCACTATATGATCTACTACTTACGGAAACAGTTGTATAAGAAAAATCTACACGCTGCCCGTTAAAGAAATTGATTGATCCTAATCTAAATGTCCTTCCTGCTTTGTTACCTACATCAACTGATGAATTGTAGTTGTATGCATTTTCTACAACATTAAAATGAAAAATATTGCCGTCTTGAGTTGTTGCTGTAAAAGAATCGCCAATGTGTTCAAAAAAGATTTCCTCTTTTTTATCAATCTGTTCAATCTGTTTGGTTTCAAAATTTATATAGAATTGACCTGAATATCCTGCAAAGCTAAAATTGTAAATATCAGGCTGACTTCCTCCTGCTTCAATGCTATTCCTTAAGGCGTAATCAGCAGTGGAGTATGGCACCTCTTGAAAAGCCTGATAAAATGGTAATTCATCAGCTTGAGCACCACAAAAACGCCACATTAGTTTGTATAATCCAGCTGGGCCATTCGCTAAGATTTTACTTTTTAAATATTCATATCCCTCTGGCTGGGTTGGATAATAAAAAGGATCTTCGTCATCCCTTTGCCCTTTTACTTCCTGCACAATAGCACCTCCCGGAGTCAAATCCCAACCTAGCCCAACCCAAGTCGCTTCATCTGATACCCGTATTCCCGAAGAATTATATCTTAGTTCAATAGGTATCTCTAAGCCACCTTCCTTAATTGTATATATTGGTATAGAAATATTTGCTGTTCCTGTATAGTACCCAACCGGAATATCTCCAAACCTTTGAAACAACGCAGCTTCTGGCGATGAGGGTATATTAGTTATTTTGGGTGCAAAAGTTGATATAGTCTGAGCTGAGACCATATAAATGTTAATAATAAAAATTAAAACTATTTTTTTCATAAGTGCAGGTTTTTCTAATTTCTGGTTCTTTGTTTAATAACTTTAACTCCACTATTCTGAATATCGGTTGAAATATTCACTATATAAATGCCTTCAGGCAGACCAGTTAAATCTATCGGTATGGTTCGGTCAGTAATTTTAAATTGTTGTAAAACATGTCCGGATATATCAACTAGTGTTGCCGTTCCTTTTGTATACTCATACCCAACAATTATATTAGTGTAATCCATCGCGGGATTAGGAATAGCCTCAACAGGTTTGGCTGGCGGTTTAATTTTTTGTTTGTCTTTAAGTTTTACTACCCAAAAGTCGTTACTTCCTTTTCCGCTACTTTTATTTCCTGTTGCTTTTACTCTTCCATCAACAGTTTGTATCGTTTTGCTTGTTCCCGCCATTAGATAACCTCCATCCCTAACTTCAATAACCTTTACCAAAACATCTTGTCCATCACTCCCAACTTCCTTACGCCATAATTCCTCTCCTTTTTCACTTATCTTTATAGCCACATAATCTCCAGTCCCTTTCTTCACCACGCCAACATCTTCTTGCCTTTTTCCTCTTAATTCTTTCTTTTTGAAAGGTTCTCCTTGTCCATAACCACCTAATAAAATAGTCATATCATCATTTTCTACTAACGATGTCAACACATCCACTTTAGATATATTATAAGTTTCTTGCCATAATATTTCAAGTTTCTTGTCAATAGATACGACCCAAAAATCAATGCCGCTTTCATTACCTTTACTTTTACTTTCGCTACTTTCAGAACTAGAACTTCCTCCTAGAATATAATTCCCTTCACTTGTTTGACATACAACAGATAGCTGATCATCACTAGTACCGCCAATCCCTTTTTGCCATTCTAACTTTCCTTTATCATCCAGTTTAACTATCCAGTAATCACCTTGTCCTAATCCTCTCTCTGTTTTATTCCCACTCTCAGGAGAGTTGGAACTTCCTCCAAGAATGTAGCCTCCATCTTCGGTCAAAGCAACACTACGTAACTCATCATTATAAATTCCACCGAAAGTATTTTGCCATACAATAGTCCCTTTACCATCAATTTTAACAACCCAGTAATCAAGACCTCCAAAATTTTTAGCCTTCTTATCTCCTGAAAGGCCAGAACTTGAGGAGCCTGCTAGTATAAAACCTCCGTCAAGTGTTTTTAAAGCAGTACTTAGTTCATCTTGACCCGAGCCACCAATAGTTCTCTGCCATTCTTCAACTCCTGCAGCATTCAACTTTATAATCCAGAAATCATTGCCTCCATTTGCTTTTCCTTTCTTATCTAGACCTTCACTAGATTGAGATGATCCAGCCAAAAGAAACCCACCATCGTTGGTTAAAAGTACACTACGAAGAACATCCTGACCCTTACCTCCAAAACTTCTTTGCCAATCTAAATCACCTTTCTCATCCATCTTCCAAACCCAGTAATCCAAATCACCCCGGTTATCTTCAGTCTTATTTCCTGTCTTTTTAGACAATGAACTTCCCGCAAGCAGAAAACCATAATCCGGAGTTGGAACAACATCAAATAAATAATCTGCATGCTTTCCTCCATAACTTTTTTCCCAAAGTATATCTTGGGCTTTAAGTGAATTAGTACACAGAATAAGCATCCCAATAACACCAACTTGTTGCAAAATTTGTTTTTTCATAAATCAGGGTATAATATTACATTGTCCATAAACCGCCAATGCAAATAACAGCATAGCAAAGCCTATCGAATATTTCGTTAAACACAATCTATTACAGAAAAAATCTGTATAAAAATTTAAATGTAATAACCCGTTTGGACGATTATTAAAGTCAGCAATTGGACCTGACCAAATATTTTTCTGATGTGGTATCTCAGATACGGGTAAATAAAACCCGGAAGTGGTATTTTGGTTTTATTTAATACGAATGTATATAAAAATTTGTAAGAAAAAAATATTTTGTAAACTATTTGACGTTAATTATTCCCAAAATGCATATTCAAACTCAAAAAAAGTAAGCTAAAGAATTTAAAAAATAACCAACTGAGTACCAAAGTCATGAAAACAATTCTTATTCAACCGTCTCCTTGCTTACGTAAAAATTACCGTCACAGTTTTTAGAAAAAACACGTACACTGCGTGACTCATATCTTTGCTAACAGATAATAAAAATATCTTTGTAAAAAGATAAAATGAAAACTATAGCTGGCTCTCGATTTCGTGACTAAATACGTTTTAACGATATTGTGCGCAAGGAATATCCAGCTTTAGTTCTTCTTCCAGAGTTTGAACAGTACTTAAAGATGTTTAGAATACTAGGCAATCTTGTATAAAATATGAGTAAAAACGGTTGAAGTAGTTTTCATTTTTAATAGTTATGTTTCACTTTAATCCCACTAGCAATGGCAGAACAACTTATTAAGTATGTGGTAGGTATTGATCTATCTAAAGACAAATTTGACGTTTGTTTTTGTGAAATAGCAATCAATCAACAGGTTAAAATTAAAGCAAGTCGTCAATTTTCTAATAATCTTAAAGGATTCAAAGAATTTGAAATATGGCTACAAAAACAACAAAAGCTAAAACTATCATTAGTGTTAGCAATGGAAGCAACAGGTATTTATTATGAAAAATTAGCATTTTTCCTTTACAAAAAAGCTTTTTCAATATCTGTTATACTTCCAAACAAGGCAAAAAAATATATGCAGGCTTTGGGATTAAAATCAAAAAATGATAAAATTGATGCCAAAGGATTGGCTAGAATGACTGCAGAACAAAAGCTTGATCTGTGGCAGCCTATGGGGGATTATTTTTATAAACTGAGACAGCTAACTAGGCATCACGAACAACTTCAAGCATCGAAAACAATTTTTAGAAATCAACTACACGCTCTTGAAAATGGTGCCTTTGAAGTTAAAGAAGTTATTAAACATCAAAACAAGCTTATTAATTTAATAGACAAACAACTAAAAGAAAATTTAATTACTATACAAAAACACATTAACAGTAATAGTGAGGTTTTACAAAAAGTTGAAAATATTTGTAAAATCAAAGGTATTGGAATGTTATCGGTTGCTACTGTTTTGGGGGAAACTAATGGATTTGAATTGTTTAAAAACATCAAACAACTTGTTAGCTTTACTGGATATGACATAGTAGAAAATCAATCTGGAAAACATGTTGGAAAAAGCAAAATATCTAAAAAAGGGAATAGTCATATTAGACGGATATTACACATGCCGGCTTTTAGCGTTATAACTTATAATCAAAAGCCATTTATTGATCTATTTAATAGAGTGCATCAAAAGACAGCTATCAAAATGAAAGGTTATGTTGCCGTTCAAAAAAAACTATTAATTTATATCTATACGCTTTGGAAAAAAAATGAGTCTTTTCAATTACAACAAAATAAAATTTCCGTTAATGATGAGCTTAATCCTTCCTCTATGTTTGTTTCTTAGGTAAACATTGAGTCAAAATAATAAAAAAAGTAGTCCCGATAAAACCAGGACTACACTAGATAAACTTCCAAGCAAAGAATTGCCTGAAGCCTTCTTTATTCAAATACAAAAATAATTAAAAAGTCATTAAAAAATATTTGCTTTTTAAGACAGTACCTTGCGCCGGACCTGCCCACGACATCGGCGAGCTCCTTTAAAGACAAATAAATACGCCGTGAGCAAATTTTTCCTCCCAAGCTTAGTTACATAATGTGGCGTTATAGTTCATAAAGAAACTCCCTGCATCTATAGAAACCAAATCATGAACTATAACAACATTATGTAAAAAAGCCGCGCATCCCACCCGCTTGCCAGTGGCTCCAGGACAACATTTTTTGCCGCTTTCATCGCATCAATCAGCTCCGCAAAGTCTCCTGACTTTGAGGTAACCAAAACCCTCCAAAAACCAAACTTCTCAGTATTTACAGGTATTCCTCCCCAAAAACTAGCTTTTTAGGGTTTCGAGAGGACTGCGGAACGACTAAATGTAAACCATAATACGCAAGACCATGTAGAGGTTTGGTGCTCTTTAATCTTGGTGCGGCGGCAAATGTTTCTAAAATACTTCCTCCTCTACTTCCTCGCTGTTCTCAATATTGCTTATTGTCTGCTGGCTAACGCCGATAGCCATAGCCAGGGCTTCCTGTTTCATGCCTCGGAGTTCACGAATTTTAGAGATTTTGCGGCCTATGTGGCTTGGTTTGGCAGAAGTTTTCATGGTCTTTGGTTTATAAGGTTAATGTATAGGTTCAAACAAAAATACAAATTTAGCTGTGATATAGCAAAGTAAAATAAATACTGTAAATCGTCAGCAAAAAGTGTACTGATTTAGAAATTAAAGTATAGATTAAATAGTTTCTTTAAAGTCTTTATCGGGAAAACAGCTCCGAGTATATACTTTCCATGGTTTTAAACTCCTCCTCAGTAATTTCCTCAAAGTGTTTTTTTCTTCGATTTGGAAAAACACCTTTGTTTTGATGAAGGTACATAATAACATCGCTTAGCCTTTTATCGGGCATATCTATCAATTGTTGGAGTTCCTTTTTTAGTTCGTCATAGCGTTCCAGGAAAAACAACTCTTCAAGTAGGTCATGTTGAATGGTCGAGAATATCGTATTAGCGAGGTATTCACTTTGCAAAGTCAGGTCTGGATATTTAAAATAAGCGCTGACATCATTTGCATTGTCTATACTCAAATCACCATTTGCCGAAATAGTAAAACGAACACGCTGCATCAGAGGTTTAGAATAATCCTCAAGTACAGTATCATACTCAGCCATATTTTGCAACATATGCGCAGAAACAGGAATGATAACGCCTTGCTCAGCCAAACCATCCCGGGTAAGCATGTCGTGAATCAAAAAACGGTGGATGCGTCCGTTCCCATCTAAAAAGGGGTGTATAAAAACGAACCCAAAGGCAACTATTGCAGCACGAGCAGCTGCCGGAGTTCCTAAGGTTTTTGCTTCTGTTGCAGTAAGTCCTTTCATCATAGAATCAACCATAAGTGGAGGTGGACATACATAATGATAAATTTCTTCGCCTCGATAATTGGTTTGCCCAATATAATTTTGAAAATCTCGAAAACCAGGTTGAGCATATCGTGGGTCTACAATAGCATTTTGTAGCGTGGTTAAATTCTGTTCAGCCATTACCTCCGAAAAAGGCTGCTTCCCTGCTTGATAGAGTATATTGATAAACCGGTCTACACGGTCAGGCGATGGTTTTTCGCTTTCAATCTCGTAAGATGATCGAGTTTCCTTACGGTATAAATATTGGGTGGCACGTTGAAATATTTCAGGAGAATAATCATTTTTAAGCCCTTCAATTTCACTCCTAATGTCTTTTGCAAGTAGCGCATCTAAAGCTTGCGTTTTTCGGATTATCGGGCAAAACTCCGGAACGCCCAATAAATTGTCATTAATCCGCCAGCGGGCATTTTTTATTACATTACCGGTAACATATCGGTCGGTGTCAAGCAAATCAGTATAATTGCCACTGACCTCATGGGTGATGTTTAATTTTCTATTGGTTAACCATTCATATAAATAACCTATCCTTCTTGCATAACGTCCGCTTGGGCTTTCGGAAATATAATGTAGAAGTTCCTGTTCTTCCAATCTGTCGAATACTGCCGCTAAAAGATCAAGATTCAAATCGTCATATTTCAGCATAAATTCTATATGACCTGTCACAGTATCATTTTTAGGAGCATACTTGGGACCATAGGTTTGCTCAGTACTACTATCATGAGCCAGTTCAATTTTATCCCTTGTTCCAATATAGGAACGATGGGTTATACGATAATTACTGAGTCCAAAATGTGCTGCCAGCCAAAGGCTTCCTGCTGTTTGTATTGCCATAAGATGCGGTAAAAATGATATTGATGCAGTAAATGTAATAAAAAAGCCTTGTATTTATGTAAAACAATTATTAAAATAAATATCTTTCGAAAAACTGCAGTAAAAAGGATATTTGTTTAGTAAAATTGATATTTTAAACACATAAAGTAGTAAAACGAATAAATTGTTAATCTAAGAACATTTCTTTTCGTTCAGTTTAAGTGGGCTGTTTTACATTCGTATTGCCTTTCCATGTCAACGCTTCTAAAAAAATTACTGTCACAGTTATTGGTACAATAACACGTTCACTGCGTGACTCATATCTTTGCTAACAGATAATAAAAATATCTTTGTAAAAAGATAAAATGAAAACTATAGCGGTTATTAAATAAATCCTATTTCTAAGTGTACCACTGTTTTTTTATAAGTATAAGGGTCTTTTTACTGATGAACATCATCTCAACCCGTGATGGGCATCATCTTTATCCCGGGAAATCAGTTCTATCTTTGGTAAAGATTTAAGTTCATAAATAAAAACTAAAATACGGCAATAGCCATCAAGGTTTGATGTTTGTCACAGGCAGTTTGTACAGCTAGGGTTCCGAAAGGAAAAATAGAAAGTTTATGCCGGAAATGAAGTATAGTTTCGCAGTAGTATTTGTTGTTCTCAAGCGAACTACAATTTTACGCTAAGAGATAAATTATAGTTTCCAACAAGCATCATGCAGAAGTCCCGGTTTCACCATCGGGACTTTTGTTTTTCTAACTTATCCCTTTAGCGGCCAGCTTTTAAAAAAAACAAGCATCAGTCCTATAAGGGATATCATGCCCATCATCATCAACATATTTAAACATTTCCTATAATAATCTGAAAATCGTCAAAACATGAAAATACCTTTTGTCTTAAAAAATATGGGATGGGGCTTCGGAGGTCTATTCCTTTTTTGCAGTTGCAGCAGCGTTGTACAAACCGATGGTGAAGAGCCACTCACCTATCAGGTTTTTTATGACCACCTTTCGCCTTATGGTACCTGGATTGAGTATCCCGGTTATGGAGCTGTTTGGAATCCCAACATTAGGGGAGATTTTAGTCCCTACCTCACCAATGGTCACTGGCAGGCAACCACTGCAGGCTGGGCTTGGGTCTCAGGATACAGTTGGGGTTGGGCAACGTTTCACTATGGGCGTTGGTATTATGATGATCGTTTTGGCTGGCTTTGGATACCCGGTTATGAGTGGTCTCCGGCCTGGGTTGTTTGGGGCAGTGCAGCCGATTATTATTGCTGGGCTCCTTTAATGCCCGGTATTGATGTAACTATTATATATGATAGCTGGTCACCTCCTCCTTTTTATTGGAATCTGTGCCCACGTCCTTATCTTACCCATACGCATTTACATCACAACACAATTCGTGGTGATGGTGTCAGACCCGGAACCAGAATAAATACCCTCCGAAATTTTCAAACCACCTCAACCCACCATTTGTATTATGCTACCGGACCTGCTTTTGAAGAAGTACAAAGGGAGACCAGAACTACTATTACTCCTATACCGATAGAGACCAGCAAGAGCATACCCAACCGAGCCACTTCTACCGGAATGCGTGTCTATAGCCCTTCTATTGAAACTCCGGAAATGCAACAACGCCGTTCCGCTAAACCAATCCCATCGGTTTACAGAAGTGCCGATATGCCAAGACAAAACAGCACTACCCCTACAATTCCTGATACACAACGCAAGACGCAACGCAACAATATCAAAAGTCTTCCACAAGAGCGAAGTACAAAAAGGCGTTAAAACGGATTTAGGATTAACGGAATTAACTACTTGAAATACTATACCTTTTTATGAAATTACTATTCGAGACATTCCTTATAGCTCACGGATTACTACATTTACCGGCGTTTATACGAAGTTTTTTTGGTGAACCAACTCCTAAGGCCAGAGAAACTGCTTCGAAAGGGTTGGGGATTTTATGGCTTACCGCTTCCTTGCTCTTTTTTTGTACAGCAGGCCTGCTTCACTATGATAATGATTATTGGTGGACGGTGGCAGTTCCGGCTATTACCATATCTCAATTGGACATCATAACCCGCTGGAAAGAAACCAAATCAGGTACTTTAGTAAATCTTGTTATAGCAGTGGTAACTTATACTGTTGCCCATAATTTATGGCAATTGCATCAAAATTAATCTGCTATGCTGCAGTCTGATTTTTTGTTTCTTGTGCAGTACGGTATTGCTGTGGTCTATTTTCACTGAGAAACCAAACCAAGAGTGCGAAGCTGAAAACATCGAGCAGTCCCATCATTACCATCACTGATAAATCACTTTCAATTCCTTTAAGGTATAAAACAGCAGTGAGGACAGCAATGGTAATATCCATCAAAATAAAGAACGTAAGTATTACCGGCGCAAAGAGTACACCAAGACGAGACTTTTTGAGAAGCAGGACGCCTGTGATAAAAACACCCGGTAAAAAAAGTGCCAAATCAATAACCTGGATACCATTGGTAAAGAGTCCGGTCTTCGCAAGACTTTGTGGTAAATTGCCTTTACTTAAAGCGGGAATTATCTCTGAAAGCCAAAGTGCGTAAAACAGTACGGCCATAATGAGAAAATAAATAGCTGTTGTTTTTGAGGCCAGTGTCTTACCGCTACTTTGCCAAATCAAATGCCAATGACTGACTATATAATAAACCAGCAGGTAAAAGGATAAACCCAATATTAAACAATAGGAAAGAAACAACTGATTGAAATGAATATCAAAACAGTAGATAGTAAAGGTATAAGCAAGATAAAGGAAAATTCCGGGTTTGACCAAGCTTGCCCAAGCCTTATCTTTTAATGAAAACCAAGCCGTACATAACAGGGAAGGAACAATGACCAATATATTAATCAAATCCTGACCCATAGCCTGCACCTGCCAATTTTTTGTCTCCAGCTTATAGAAATCATGCTGTAGTAAACTAATACAACCGGTAATGACTATACTAATGGAAAGCAATAACTCTACAATAAAAATCGTTGTTTTTTGCATATATAATTCCTTTATGCGACAAAAATAAGAAGCCTATCTCAATAAAATCCTGATCACTATCATATCCTGCTGTGACCACTGTCATCATTGTTCACAGAAAACCATCCTACCTTTGGTAAAGAAATAAGTTCATTAGATAGTATCAAGAACATGGTCAAGGTCATTATAGATAGGTGCTTGTCAGAGGCAATTGTACAGCTGGGGTTCCAGAAGGAAAAACAGAACGTTTTTGCCGGAAATGAAGTATAGTTTTTGCAGTCGCCATTGTTGCCGCTCTTTAGGGGCGTAACTCAGTAACCAGAAATGAATTATCGTTTCTCACAAGCATCATGCAGAAGTCTCGGTCTCACTATCGGGACTTTTGTTTTTTAGACTGTCAATGTTATACCAATTCAGTCTGGACTATTGGCAACCAATATCCAGATTAAAAAGATAACATGATTAATTGTCAATCGTTTATCAAAAGAAAATGAAGAACTCCTACAGCCTTATTTTTTGTTTATTACTGTTAGAAATACTTTCGGTTTGTACTGTGGGATGTCAGCAAAAACAAAAAGCACAAACAGAAATCAGTCCCAAAAAAATCATTACTCCTCTTGAAACAGTCGGCAGCATTATTGATACCGCCGATTATGACCAGAGAATGTGGGCATTGAATAATAACGGAACTTTTGAAAATCGGAAAAATAAAACGCCCTATCCATTGCCGGGTGCTGTACTTCCTTATAAAAGAGTGGTAGCCTTTTATGGTAATTTGTATTGTAAAAGGATGGGGATACTTGGCGAACTCCCCAAAGATCAAATGCTTAATAAGCTTTTGGAAATGACCGAGCAATGGGAGTTGGCTGATTCTACCTTGCCAACCGTTCCTGCATTACATTATATTGCCATTACCGCACAACGCCAACCCGGAAAGAACAATAAGTATAGACTAAGAATGCCTTTTAAGCAAATTGACACTATTGTAGCTTGGGCTAACTCTATTAATGGTATTGTTTTTTTAGATGTACAGGTAGGTCAGAGTTCTGTAAAAGAAGAAGTGAATACTTTAACCAAATACTTAAAACTTCCGAATGTGCATTTGGCCATTGATCCTGAATTTGCGATGAAAGAAGGGGAAATTCCAGGTACTAAAATTGGCACTTTGTCTTCACATACAATTAATGAGGCCATTTCTATTCTTGCTCATCTTGTGAAAGAAAATAACTTACCTCCAAAAATACTTGTAATACATCGTTTTACCAAAGCTATGGTTACTGACTATCAAAATATAAAACCCTGCCCTGAGGTGCAAATCGTTATGAATATGGACGGTTTTGGCAACAAAGCCCTAAAGCGATCATCCTACCGAATAGCCATTTACCGGGAACCCGTTCAGTTTACCGGTTTCAAATTGTTTTATAAAAATGACACCCGAGACAAACAGCGGTTGTATACCCCTGAAGAGCTATTGTTGTTTAGTCCAAAGCCTATCTATATTCAATACCAATAAACCCTACCTGTCTTATTATTAAAGTACCAATGATTACAATACTAAGTCAAAATTGTTTTCACCACATTTAAGTTACTTTTAGGCAACCTTCTTTCTAATTGAACAACGTTTAAGTCAATACGCTACAAAAGTTTTCTACAGAGAAAACAAAATCCACCGCTATTTTGACCCGTCAGTATAATTGCAGTCTATAAAGACTGACCAGTATCATACTTCACTGTGATTTATATCATTCTCCTTTACTGACTGTTTTTGGAACTTTGAAATAGAAATACTGCTTGAGTGTATTTGTGCATGATGGGCAGTAAATAACTCTGTACTCAATATCAACATTATGAAAAATAAATATTATATCCTGTTTGCCTTTCTTATTGTACTCACAACTTCCTGCAGTTCTACCCAAATTACCAGCAGTTGGCGGGATCCTGATAAACAAATTCATGCCGGCGATTGGAAAAAGGTACTTGTCGTTGCTTTACTGCGAAATGAAACCAATCGCCGCCGTGCCGAAGATGAAATGGTAAAATACCTTCATGGAAAAGGCATTACCTCGTACAGTTATTTGGGAGAAAACTTCAACCCAAAAAATGAAGAGGCACTCCGAAATAAAATTAAAGATGAAGGTTTTGACGCGGTCATTACTATGCGATTGATAGATGTGGAAAAGGAAAAAGTGTATACCCCCGAACAACATTATATGTATCCGATGTACTATCGCAATTACAGCCACTATTATTACAGAAGTTGGAGCTATTACAGCACTCCGGGTTACTATACCATTACCAAGAAGTTTATTATTGAAACGGTGATTTATTCTATTCCGGATGACCAAATAATATGGTCGGGCATCACTGAGACTTATGACCCTGCCGGAGTTGAAAAACTAACCGATGAAATTGCCCATGCTATCCATAAAAAGATGTTGGAGGAAGGGTTTATCGAGAAAAAATAATAACCTCTAAAAACAAATACTGTTAACCTCTAAAACCTAAAACGATGACCATTCTAAAAAAACTAAAGGGTAAGTCATTTCATAAAAATGGCCAAAAAACAACTTCAAAACCTAGGGCTAAGAAAAGCACCATGGTTAAAGACCATCCACTTATGACCAAAAATTGGCCAAAGAATGTAAAAATTGTATTTGAAGATGAATTTTTAAACAATGCTCTTCAAGTCCATAACATTCTAGAGTAACACATTTGTATATCCTAAAAAACATACCATTATGAAATCTGATGAAAATTTACAAAAAGACGTACAAGATGCGCTTAAATGGGAACCTCAGTTGCGTGCTGCCGAAATTGGTGTCATTGCCAAAAACGGTATCGTAACCTTAACCGGTACCGTTGACAATTATTATAAAAAAAGCGAAGCTGAGAATGCCGCCAAAAAAGTGAGCGGTGTCAAGGCCATAGTTGAAAAAATTGAAATAAAAACTCCCGATTCTAAAAGCATTAATGATAACTATATTGCTGAAAAGATATTAAATGTTTTCAAATCTGATTTTTCTATTCCTGACGAAAAAATCAAACTAAAAGTAGAAAAAGGATGGGTAACGCTGGAAGGTAATGTCAACTGGAACTATCAAAAAGAAGCAGCCAAAAATGCAGTTATTGATTTGATGGGAGTACGTGGCGTAACTAATAATATCATGACACGCACAAATCGCAATGATGCGATAAAGAAAACTGCTATTGAAAAAGCAATACATAACAATGCCGCTTTAGAGCATGACCATATAGAAGTATCGGTTAACAATAATGATGTGAAACTCTCCGGTTTGGTCGCTTCTTTCTTTGAAAAAGAAGAAGCAGAACGAATAGCCTGGAAAACGCCAGGTGTTTGGTCTGTTGACAATGAAATCGGGGTAGATTCCTTTTAAAATAAAATCAAAAAAATTAAATACTCGTATTATGAAAACAAATGAAGTATTACAAAAAAATGTACAGGATGCTATAGCGCTGGAACCATTACTGGAGGCAGCAGAAATTGGTGTTACTGTAAAAGACGGAATTGTTACCCTAACCGGAACCGTTGATAATTATGTAAAAAAATTAGAAGCTGAAAATGCAGCAAAAAAAGTAACCGGTGTAAAAGCAGTAGTCGAAAAAATTGAGATTGACTATAATCATTCCATCCGAACAGATGAAGATATTGCAGCAGAGGCCTTAGAAGCTCTCAAATGGAGTGTTTCGGTTCCAGACGACAAGCTCAAAATAATTGTCAGCCAAGGATGGGTTTACCTGCAAGGGGTTGTGGAGTGGAACTATCAAAAACATTCCGCAAAAAAAGCAGTAGAAACCATTCCCGGTGTAAAAGGGGTCATCAATTCTATCCAAATCAAATCAGCCGATTTTGACAAAATAGAAAAACAAGCCATAGAAAGTGCCATCCATAGAAATTCATCGCTTTATGATAAAGCTATTGAGGTAGCAGTTACAGGTAGTGTCGTTACATTGACAGGGACAGTAAGTGCCTACTTTCAAAAAGAGGAAGCCGAAAGAATTGCATGGAATTCTCCAGGGGTATGGACTGTGAACAATCTATTGGCAGTTCACCAACTACTCCCTCAATCGGTATCCTAAATCTAATATACTAATTAGGCAAATTGAATAAAGGATTATTGGATTAATCTATCAATGCCATTGTAAAATAAAAAATCGCACACCATGAACAAAATATTAGTAGCCGTAGATTTCTCGGCTAATTCGAGAAAAACTATACGTTTTGCCATTCAAATGGCCTCGCAGTCTAAAGCAGAAATAATTTTTTTCCATCTGGTGGGTATCCTAGCTCCTACTTCAGATGCTACCTGGGATTATACTTATTACAGTCAATTTCAGGAGGAAGAATTGCAGCGGAGTAAAAACCATTTGGTCAAATTAATTAAAGAGGTTTATAATTCTAAATTACCATCCGGAGTTAAATACACTTGTGTAAGCCAATCAGGGAATGATATTGCAGACCAGATTATTTCATATGCTCAAAAACACAAGATTGATTTTATTTGCACCGGAGCAAGAGGAACCGGTGTTATGGCCAAACTATTTGGCACTGTTGCCCAACACTTAATTACTGATTCTCCTATTCCTGTTTTTGTCATTCCAAAAAACTACCGATTAAAACCTCTAACTGATTTATGCTATGCCTCTGATATGGAAAACCCTGAAGTTGAAATAAAAAAAGTTTTAGCACTGACCAATTCGTTAAGCGCTGCCGTAAGAGTACTCCATTTTGACTATGAAATAGGCTTACATGAAAATCAGGATAAATTAACGGCAATAGCCCAAAAATATGAAACCAAAAACATCAAGTTTCACTATAAAAAATTAGATGCCATTTATCCTTTACAAGATCATCTGAAAAGAGCCATTGCTTTATTTAAGCCTTCACTGGTAGTACTTTTTACGAAACAAAACAGAAAATGGTTTGACCGTTTGCTGCTTTCCAGCAAGTCGGCCGAGCTTTCATTTACTACTAAAGTACCGTTATTAGTATACCGAAAAATCAGACTATAAACCAACCCATTTCCAGCCATGAAAATATTTGTTTACAGTACGCATCGCTTTGAAAAACCTTTTTTGCAAAAGGCAGCCAATGATAACCACGAACTTATCTTTTCGGCTTTTGCCTTAGAGGCTGATACTGCAAAACTGGCCAATGGATGTAAAGCCATCATCGCATTCACCTCGGATGATTTGTCTGCGGATGTGCTAGACGACTTGTATTATCATGGTATTCGGTTTATTGCTTTGCGATCAGTAGGCTTTGATCATGTTGATTTGTTAAAAGCTAAGCAATTGGGTATTAAAGTTGCAAATGTCCCCAACTATTCTCCGTATTCTACAGCGGAACACGCAGTAGCACTACTATTAGCCTTAAACCGAAAACTTATGGTTGGTCAAAAATTAATGAAGCGCAATGATTTTTCACTCGATGAACTTATCGGTTTTGACATGTACCAAAAAACAATCGGAATTGTAGGTGTTGGTAAAATTGGTGGTGCATTTGCCAAAATAATGAGTGGTTTTGGCTGTCGTTTATTAGGTTACGACCCTATTGAAAACAAAGGATTAGCCTTAAAAACCGGTTTGGTCTATACCACATTGGAGGAAGTTTGCCAGCAAGCGGATGTGGTTTCGATTCATTGTCCGTTGACACCGGAAACAAGGTATATGTTCAACAAGGTACTTTTTGCTCAAATGAAAAAAGGTGTTTTACTAATCAATACGGCTCGAGGCAGTATTGTTAATACCATTGATTTATTGGCCGCTTTAGACAACAAAACCATAGCCGGAGCCGGTTTAGATGTTTATGAAAATGAAAAAGGCATTTTTTTCAGGAATCATCTCAATACAATTATTATTGATCAACTTTTTGATAAGCTACGCAACAATCAAAATGTTATCATCACCGGTCATCAAGCGTTCCTGACCCAGGAGGCTTTGACTGATATAGCGACAACTACCTTTTACAACCTTAACCAATGGGAAAAAGGAAAGTCCAGCACAAACGAATTTTAATGAATAGTTAAACCGAAAATCTTGGAGCTTAATTTAAAAAACAGTTTTAGTCTCGTAGGCAATATTGCCGCTTTCTCTTCCCGCTATTTTAAAGAAATTTTTAAATCGGGGTTTGAGTTCAGGGAGTTTATACGCCAATGTTACACCATTGGCTACAAATCTTTACCCTTGGTAACCATAACCGGTTTTATTATGGGTTTGGTGCTGACGATACAATCACGGCCAGCCATGGCCAAGTTTGGTGCAGAGTCTTGGATACCCGGAATGGTTTCCCTTTCTCTAATCAGAGAGATTGCTCCGGTAATAACCGCATTGATTTGTGCCGGCAGAATATCCTCGGGTATTGGAGCAGAATTGGGTTCGATGAAAGTGACCGAGCAGATTGATGCCATGGAAGTTTCTGCCATCAACCCATACAGATACTTGGTAGTTACCCGAACGACTGCTACTACTTTAATGATACCCATTTTGGTGATGTATGCTGATTTGATTGGGATTATGGGAGGCTATATAGGGGTAAACATGCATAGCGAGGTTAATATTACACGTTACTTTTCTGAAGTATTTGAATCTTTAGAATATGTAGACCTTTTACCGGCCACCATAAAAACCTTCTTTTTTGGGTTCTTTATCGGGATTATTGGCTGCTATGAAGGATTCAATGCTTCCAGCGGTACCGAAAGTGTAGGTAAAGCAGCCAACTCCGCAGTGGTTTCAGCATCGCTTACCATCTTTATTATCGATATGATAGCTGTACAAATAACCGATTTGTTTTTTTGAATGTCATGGAAAACAGCAAAAATTCATCTGCAAAATCTAATGAGTGGACAACGGGTCAGCCTTTGATAACCTTTGAAAATGTTTATAAATCCTATGGCGACAACAAGGTGTTGAACGGTATTAATTTATCGGTTCACAAGGGAGAAAATTTGGTCATACTGGGCAGATCAGGTTCAGGGAAATCGGTTGCTGTTAAATGTTTGGTTGGCTTAACCAAGGTTGATAAAGGAGTAATAACCGTTATGGGGAAAGATGTCACAAAATTAAACGAACAGGAACTCAATCAAATCCGATTGAAAATAGGTTTTCTATTTCAAAACGGAGCCTTATATGACTCCATGACTGTTAAGCAGAATTTGGCTTTTACTTTACAGCACAACAATAAAAAACTAAACGAGTCTGAAGTAGAAGTGGCTATACTGGAGGCGTTGAACAATGTTGGGCTGGCAGAAGCCATAGATAAAATGCCTGCCGAATTATCGGGTGGTATGCGAAAAAGAATAGGTTTGGCCAGGGCTTTAATCATCAAGCCGGAAATTATAATTTATGATGAGCCAACGGCAGGTTTAGATACGATAACCGCTCGTGAAATCATTGAATTGATTCGCAATATCAAACAAAACTATAATGCCACTTCTATCATTATCACACACGATTTAACCTGCGCCAAATATACCGGTGACAGAATTATTGTTTTAAAAGACGGTATCATCAAAGCCGAGGGCAGTTTTAGTGATATTGAAAATAATGCAGACGATTGGGTAAAATCATTTTTTGAGAAATAATTATAATAATCATGAGCAACGAAACATCAAACAATTGGAAATTAGGCGCTTTTTTTACCATGGGCATACTGCTGTTTGTAGTGGCTATCTATTTTATTGGTATTAATAGAAACTTATTTGGTTCCAACTTCGTATTGCGTTCCGAATTTAAAAATGTCAGCGGTCTGAAACAAGGCAGCAATGTGCGGCTTTCCGGAATTAACATTGGTACCGTTAACAAGATTGTTTTTATTTCAGATTCGTTGGTACTAGTGAAATTGCTAATCAGGAAAGATGTTCAGCAATACATCAAAACCGATGCTATTGCCAGTATCGGATCAGATGGGTTGGTTGGTGATAAAGTACTTATTATTTCACCAGGCAATAGTTCCAATACGCCGGTAAAAAACAATGATATCATTGCTTCTTTTAAAACAATTGAAATAGAAGACATCCTTTCCAGTGTTAAAAAAAGTGCTGATAATACCAAAATAATTACAGATGAACTGATTGAATTCAGTAATAAAATGAATGATAAAAATGGGCTGTTGGCTAAAATAATGACCAATAAAGATTTTGCCGTAAGAATTGACAATACCATAACCAATCTTCAAATCAGCGCCAAAGAAATTGCGCAGTTTGCACCTACCTTGAATAATAAAAATGGCATTGCCTCTAAAATTTTTACGGATAAAGAATGGGCCAACAGTATAGAGAACAGCCTTTCTGCTCTGCAAAACAGTTCCAATGACATTGCTCTTTTTACGACCCAATTAAACGACAAAAACAATATCCTTTCCCAAATGCTTTCCAATGACACTATAGCACTGGCTTTGGAGAAAACGCTTTACAACCTGGAAAGCAGTTCGGCTGATTTAGTGAAATTCACTTCAAAAATCAACAATGATGAAAACGTTTTATCAAAACTCATTAACAATCCAAAACTGGGAAAATCGGTCGATTCCACCTTAATTAACCTTGAAAAGAGGGTTCAAGAATTAAAGGAGCTCGAGGAAGCCGCTAAGAGTAATTTTTTATTAAGAGGCTATTTTAATAAAAAGAAAAAAGAAGCCAAAAAGCAAAATGAATAAATATACACAATCACTAAAACCTAAAAACCATGAATGTAACAAAAAAAATCGGAATTTGGATGGATTATACCTCGGCACATGTTATGTCATTTTCGGAACAACCGAAAGAGATTGCCGTTATAGAATCCACATTTGAATCCAAACTTAAATCCAAAGAAAAAGAAAAAGGAGAAAAGCATCTGCACTCACTGGCAAGACAATGCAAAACCGACTATTTTAAAAAAATAGCCTCAATTATTTTACAGTATGATAAAGTATTGCTTTTTGGCCCTACCAATGCCAAAGCAGAATTGTTTAATCTATTGTCTGAAGACCATCATTTCTTTAAAATCAAAACCTATTTAAAAGAGACCGGAAAAATGACGTTAAAACAAAGAAATAAAGTCATACACGAGCATTTTGCCAGTCCGATGTATAAATAGGCTACACTACCATAAAGTTTCTGAAAGATATCTGGGAAAGGAAAGGGTAAAAACCGTTCCTTTTCTTTCCCGGCTGTTGAAACTTATGGAACCTTCCAATAAGGCAATATAATTCTTTACAATGGCCAATCCTAAACCGGTACCCTGAATATTTTTGGCATTACTGGCGCGATAAAACTCTGAAAACAGTTTCTTTTGGTCTTTAAACGGGATGCCAATTCCATGATCCTGAATACTTATGGTTACCGTACTTTCATTTACTTGGGATTCAATTTGAATTTCTTTTCCATGTTCGGAGTATTTGCTGGCATTTGACAATAGATTCAACAAAATATTTTTAAGTATTTTAGACGACTGGTTGATATAGGATTCGCCGGTATGCGAATAGTGAATACTTTGGTCATTCAGTTTGGCTAAAGCTTCTATTTCGCTAATGGTTTCAGTTATAAAATCGGGCAAATTAAATTCATTTACTTCAAAATCAATAAACCCTTTTCTCAGTTTTTCCAAGGTTAAGAAGTCATTTAATATGGCGTTAAGGTGGTTAACCAAACCCGAAATTCTGTCTAAATGTTTTGTAACCAGTTCTTGTTGATTGCTTTCGGTGTATTTTTTCAACAAGGAGGTACTGGACAAAATAGTTCCCAAAGGAGTTCTAAACTCATGCGAAGCAATCCCCAAAAAATTGGATTTCATTTCATTCAATTCTTTTTCTCTTGCGAGCGATTCGGTAAGTTCAAACGTACGTTGGGCCACTTTGGTCTCCAGTTCTTCCTGAAAGGCAATTTGAGAAGTCACATCTAACAAGATGGTTTGGGTTGTTGTTTTGGCCTCGTTTACTTTGACAAAAATGCTGGTCCAAAACAAACTTCCGTCCTTTCTTTTCATGTGTTGAATATTTCTCCGTTCACCATGCTCTATTAAGATAATCATATTATCCTCATACTCATTTGGATGTACATAATGATTGATTGGACTAAAGTTTTTTAATAAATCTTCTTTGGAATCATAGCCAAACAGTTCGACCCCGACATTATTGACAGCGGTTACTTTAGAGGTCGCTACATCCATGGTTAATATCGCTACCAACGCATTCGAAAAAATATCCCTGTATTGCTCTTCACTTTGTTTAAGGGCTTCCTCACTTAGTTTGCGCTCGGTAATATCTGAGCGAATGGCTAGGTATTTATAGGGTTTTCCCTTTTCATTGAGAAAGGGCACTATAGTAGTATCGACCCAATAAACAGTTCCGTCTTTTGCCTTATTTTTGATTTCCCCTTTCCAGATTGAGCCGCTCCCGATAGTTTGCCAAAGATTATTAAAAAAGGATTTTTCATGATAGCCGGAATTAACGATGCGATGGTTTTGACCTATTAATTCTTCTTTAGTGTATTTTGAAATTTTACAGAAATTATCATTGGCATATTGTATGGTTCCTTTTTGATCGGTTATGGCCACTATATCGGCAGCATCTAAAGCTACTTTATAATCTAAAATATCTTTGGCCAGATGTTCCGACTCAATACTTTGCTTAATTATTTTTTGCTCAAATTTTTGATTCAGTTGTTCTATTTTCTGGGAGCGATGGAAAAGTTCTGACTTTAGAGCACCTATTTTTTCATTTAAAGTAGCAGGTTTATCCTTATCTGAAGTATATATTTTTTCCAGTTCGACGAATTCGGTTACTTCTTTAATGCTGTGAAAAATATATTGGATTTCATTGTCTTTATTGAGAATAGGTTTATTTATGGGATTCCAGTATTTTTCTTCGAAAACACCTGCAGTATTTTGAACGTCAAGCCTTATTACCGGCATGATATGTGTGATCTTGTTTTGTAGTACATACTCCAACGAAGCTCTGATTTGGGTCACTATACCGTACTTGCTATCGTTTGGATTATTGGGAAAAACATCAAAAAAATTATCTCCTACCTTTGTCTCTTTTCTGATAAGATTGGCTGCGGTGTAAGCATCACTCATGGCCAATAGGGTTAAGTTGGGAGAAAGTGCTAAAAATAATCCGGGCGCCCCTTCAAATAAGGCTTTGAAATCAATTGGTTGTTGAGAATTCATTACTTCGTTTTATATAAATAATAACTAAAAGTAAAGAAATTTTACATTAAATCTCTAAAAAAAATCTTTAGTTAATTCATTATCATAAGGTTGTATAATTGACCTCGGCATCTTCCAATAATTTACAAACTTCAGCGTCTGTGACTTCTTTAAAATCTTCATAATAAAAACCAACCGCTTGGAAAAAAGAGTCAACGTTTAGTACCACTAACTCGTCGACTACCTGTTGAAGCATCTCTACGGCAGATAATGAAGCAACAGGAGCGGCCAATAGAATCTTTTTAGGATTATACTTTCTTAACAACTGAACTGTATGTAATGCTGTAATACCAGTAGCCAGTCCATCATCTACTAAAATTATAGTTTTGTTTTTTATATTAAACGAAGTGAAATCATGTTGAAAGGTGGTTTTCATTTCATTTATTCTATGACGAATTTTTTGGACTTCCGCAGTAATATAGGCTTCTGAAACGCCACTATTTTCTGTCACAAAATAATCTGTCAGGCTAGCTGCTCCAATGGCAACCTCTTTATTATTAGGGTGTCCAATTTTTTTCGTTAAGACTAAAGCCAATGGCAGATGCAACATTTTGGCAATTATTAAGGCCACAGGTACGCCCCCTCTGGGTATAGCCAAAACCAATGCCTTATCTCCGTAATGTTCTAGTTGTTCTGCTAATAATTGTCCGGCGGTTGTTCGATTTTTAAACATTTTGGAAACGATTATAAATTTAAAATTGTGTATAAGATCTAATTGTTTTTGGGGCTTAATGGAACATGAGTATTAAACCAGTTATAAGCCAAATCTGCTACTTTGTCCATACTGCTGTCTTCCTCAAATAAATGAGTGGCTCCCGGTACTATGGCAAGTTCTTTTTTGCATCGTAGCTTGTCGAAAACCAAACGATTTAAGGCTAAAACGGTTGTATCTTTACTTCCTACAATGAGTTGCACAGGAACTTTTATTTTTGACAAGTCTGTGGTAGCTAGATCAGGTCGCCCTCCTCTTGACACCACGGCAAAGACTTGTGGTAATTTGGCGGCAGCGTCTAAAGCTGAAGCAGCTCCGGTACTGGCTCCGAAAAACCCTAAAGCAATGCCTTTGGTTGTTGACAACTCTTCGAGGACTTTGGTAACTTCACAAAGCCTTTTGGTAAGTAGAGTTATGTCAAAACGATTGGCCACTTCCTGATCTTCTTCCGGGGTCAGTAAGTCAAAAAGCAACGTAGCTATACCTCTTTTTTGCAAATAGATAGCCACTTGTTGATTGCGTGGACTAAGCCGACTACTGCCACTTCCATGAGAAAAGACAATTAGGGATTTAGCTCCTTCAGGCATGGTTAAATCTCCAATCAAACGAACCCCGTCAACGGGTAAACTAATTTCACTATAAAACATAATTTGATCAATTAATTATCTAATGTAAAGCTTAGATATTGGTAATTATTTTTTTCTTTAGTTGCCATTTCCAAATGCTACCCGTGATTTCAAGTACGCTCAGTCTGCAACCACAATGCTTTTTATGTTCCTTGTGCCATTCCATTTTTTGGCTGAATGGAGCATTTATTGTAAAAGTGTTTGCAATATGCCATTTAACATTGAATCTCATAAAATTGCTTATTAGTTTACTTTATTACTTACCCTGGTATACAACCGCAGAGATTTACTTTTTACTTCGAACAAAACATAATAGACAACAGTACTGATTACAGCCGCAAAAAAACACCACACAGAAATAAGATAATCATCATAATATATTTTAGTAACCAAGTAAGAAACCAAAATCGCCAATCCCAATAACCACATTCTTTTAAAATGTGAAAAAAAAGGCGGTAAAATGGTTACCAACACATAGAAATAACCTCCTATCCCCTTAAAAAGATCGGGGTAGGTTTGTAAATAAGTGATATGATAACCGTCGATTTCTGCTTTAACCCCATAAGTTATAAAGTACCACATCAAACTCAAAGAAACGATTAGTCCCAGTCCTGTAAAATAAGACAGTAATTGTCTTGCTGTTCGATTAATCTCCATTTGTTGTATTGACAAAGGCACCCAAATGGGCCAAACGATTTGAGCAATAATAATAAAAACCGCTGTACAAACTTTTTCGAGTTGGGCATGGCTTGAATTGGATAGCGTAATCCATAAAAAACCTTCAGCAAATTGCTGTACCGCAAATAATAAAGGGATAACGGCAAAAAGGCGCTCATTTGGTTTGGTTGCTTTT
The DNA here is from genome assembly GCF_002482945.1 of Flavobacterium sp. UBA7682. Taxonomy (NCBI): domain Bacteria; kingdom Pseudomonadati; phylum Bacteroidota; class Flavobacteriia; order Flavobacteriales; family Flavobacteriaceae; genus Flavobacterium; species Flavobacterium sp. UBA7682. The sequence goes on along the minus strand of NZ_DLGY01000044.1, from coordinate 124,889 downwards.
TTAAAAGAGGCAATCCCTATTACGGTAAGTACCGCACCGGCACTAAAACTGACAGTAGCTGAAAAACACATAAGCTCTATATTAAAATTAATTAATCCTTGAAACATTTAAGCAATCATGCATACTGTTATATTTTCTGCCAACTGCAATAAAATTACGGGAGCCTAGCTCCCGTAATTTTATTCAACAAAGTCATATTTATAATCAATTACCAGATTGTTGTCTACAAACCACACTCCGGGAGTCTTCCATGCTATTTTTTCTGCCTCTTCTTTTTGATACAATGAAGTCACAGTTCCATTTAAGATGACTTTATTATTTTGAACCATAACCCTAATATCATCTGCATTTATAGCCCAGTGGCGGTGCAAAGCATTTTCGATAACCTTTTTCTCAAGCTCACTTTTATGCGCCGATTTTATGGTAATGTGGTTAAATACTCCTTTAACACCCGGGATATTCTCAATAGCATGCTTGGCAGCTTCTTTCTGATAATTCCAGTTTACCTCTCCATTAAGTGTTATCCAAGCATCGTCCACTTCAATGGTTATCTTGTCATCGGGAACATTCCAATGGTTTTGCAGTGATTTCAACACATTGGCTGCAATTTCTTCATCTGGTTTGATTGCGGAATAAGGGTAATTAATGTCAATTTTTTCTACAACTGCCTTAACACCCGCTACCTCTTTGGCAGCAGCTTCAGCAGCAATTTTCTTATTATAAGCATTTACGGTTCCCGTTAAGGTTACAATTCCGTCATGTACTATAACGCCAATCTCGGCGGCATGCAATTGTGGTTCCCATTTAAGGGCATCCATTACATCTTTCTGTAGTTGTTCGTTGCTTTTCATTTTAATACGATTTAATTGTTACTTAAAACTATTGGATAAGCCGACAGTTTCTTTGAAATTCATTGTAAATTTATTTCTCTTCAGCTGTTGAGATACTGATAGAAATCATTCAAAAAAATGATTTAAAACATGTTTACCTTAGGTTAATCTATACCAATACCCTCCCAAATAAGAATCCAAATACTTTTTTTTTAATATTAACAGTTGTTTGACGAGAGCCAAAAAAGTAAACAACTGTTTTATAACAATTTATATCATATTTATATATATTTGTTATAGCATATAATAAACAAAACACAAAATAGGGATTTTGCCTCATTCTCTATTTTAATTGCTTAACCAATAGTATTGTAATCCTTTCTATTATGAATAAGATACTCGTTATTGAAGACAATTTTGAAATGAGGGATAATATTACCGAAATCCTACAATTGTCAAACTATGAGGTCTATTCTGCAGCCAATGGCAGAAAAGGGGTAGAAATGGCATTGAAACATTTACCCGATGTGATTTTGTGTGACATTATGATGGATGAATTAGATGGCTATGGCGTGCTACTAATGTTAGGCAAACATCCTGAAACGAGTACCATTCCTTTTATATTTATAACGGCGAAAACCCAAAAACAAGATTTGCGAAAAGGGATGGAAATGGGTGCTGATGATTATCTGATGAAACCCTTTGATGATGTGGAATTATTAAATGCTATAGAAACCCGCTTAAAGAAAAGAGGGTTACAAAAAGATTTTTACAGCAAATCTATAGACCAAATGCAGGCGTTGGCTACCGCGACAAAAGGACTTCCTGAATTAAAAAAAATTATTGACGACCGAAAGTTGCGCATTGTTCGTAAAAAGCAGGTTCTTTATTATGAAGGAGACAAAGTAACCGGCATTTATTTAATCCATAAAGGAAAAATTAAAACTACAAAAATTGCAGATGATGGCCGCGAACTTACTACCGGCATCTATGATATCGATCAATTTGTTGGTGCTAATATTCTATTTTCCAGCGAACATTATATAGACAATGCGACGGCACTCGAAGAATGCTCACTTAGTTTCTTCCCTATACAGGAACTCGAAAAACTAATCAGTCAGTATCCTGATGTAGCCGGTAAATTTATCAAGATACTGTCTAATGAAGTTGGTGATAAAGAAGAGCAATTGCTACAAATGGCCTATTCTTCTGTTCGCAAAAGAATTGCCGAATCTTTGTTGAGTTATCACAAACAACACTGTACTAATGGGGAAAGCATCAATCTAACTCGATATGAAATAGCCAATTTATCAGGAACAGCTCCTGAAACGGTCAGTCGTACTTTAACTGATTTTGAAAACGAAGGGCTTATTGATAAAAACCGCAATGAGTTGGTATTACTCAATCCACAAAAACTAAGCAGTTTAAGAAATTAAGCCACAAAACCTATCTTTTTTCTTTTTTTTGGTTATCAAACTCGTGATACAAATCAACAATTGTAATGATTTGCATCACCTATTATGCTGTTACTACGTTCTAAATTTGGCTTATTAAATTATTTGTTTAATTATAAATCAAATCAATATGACACTAGTAGCAACAAAAAAAAGAAAAAAGATAGGTTTTGTGGCTTAATTTCTTCAACAATGATCGATTTTTATTGGATTTCAACGGTGCATTTCCGGAAGTAAATTTCCAAAATGTTTTGCCAGAAGCCAATATCGTTGAAAACAAAAAAGAGTACCAAATTGAGTTAGCGGCACCCGGACTTGATAAAAAAGATTTCAATATTGAAATAAAAAACGGTATGTTAACCATTAGTGCCGAAAAAGAAGCCGAGACCAAAAGTGAAGATAAAAACTATCTCTCCAGAGAGTTTTCTTATAGTTCTCTTTATCGTTCTTTTGTTTTGCCCGACAACTTAGTAGCAGACAAAATTGATGCTAAGTATGAGAACGGTGTGTTAAAACTGAAACTACCCAAAAGTGAAGTCAGCATTGCTGAACCTGTTAAACACATCAAAGTGAACTAACTCAGGTTTACAACTGAAAACCCTGCCAAAGCAGGGTTTTTTTTGTTCCTATCCTAACTCATTTAATAAAAGCAGTCAGATTTGTTATCGACCTGTTTCATCTTCTTAAACAGTCCGGTGCATTTCAACAATAATTTGAGGTATTATAGTAATCTCAGGCTTCAGCATATTACTGATAATGCAGGATTTTGCCGAAACATCCAGCACTTTTAATCCTTTTCCACTATCGTGGCTATTACTAACCGTAATTGTGGGATGAATTGTAATCTGAATTGCGTTTAACTTTCCTTCGGTTCTCTCCAGGAATAAGGTGGCAGTACAATCAAAACGAATAAACTTCATTCTCATTTTCTCAGCTACAGCTAAAAAAGTAGTCATAAAACAGCTGCTTACCGCTCCCGCTAATAAATGTTCGGGAGACCATAAACCAACTACTCCTTTTGCAAATTCAGGTGGTGTGGCGACTTCAATTACGTTATTTAAAACCGGAGAGCTGATTTCACCTACTCTGCTTTCTTTCCAGGTGGTTTTTACTTGATAGGACAATATATTTTCCATAACCGATAAATCATTTTAAAGATTAATGGTATTGCTGTTTGAGGTTCACAAAAACATCGAATACAATTGTCATTGCTCTATATGTGGCAATAGCAGTAAAGGCATAGTACTGCCCTTTTTGAGTTTTTCAGCAAGCTTTGCCGGCATTTTGTGACAAGCGCAGTTTTTGGCATGTTCAATGTGCCAAGCAAGCCTCTGTTCTTCTGTCGGTTTTTTTGGCATAGGATTCGCTTTATGCCATTCTTTGTTTAGTTTCATAATACGATATTTAAATTAGCTTTGGTACTTACTCTAAAGAAAAATGCGATTTCAATCATTGCCATAGTAAAAGAAATAATCCAAATTACGCCGGCAAAGTAAAACAACGGATAAAAGAAGGAGAATATTAGTATCGGCACCAAAATAACTATCCACAATAATGCCTGATAAATCCACCTATTTCCTCTGAGGGCAACTGCAAGAAACAAGGCCGATAAACTGATAAAAAAATAAGTCAGTGCATCAATAGCGATTAAAAAGTCATAGCGATCAAACAAACCGTTATAAGAGCCCAGATTTCCTTGCAACATGTCTTCAAAAGGCATGGCAAATTGCATAATATATAACATGACTATTTGACTACAATAAATTGTGGCAATACATAAGGCTATTAATGTCCATATTTTATTTTCTCTGCCCACACTATAATGCAGACTTACTACAATGAGTAAAAAAATTGGCGCCAATAAGAGCGGTGGCCAAAATATCAATAGAGATTCTTTAATTCCTGAAATAAAATTCATATCAGTCAATGCTTGCAATAAACCGTAGACAAAAACTAATGCTATGGCTACAGCAGCTGACCAAAACCCAATTTTATGTGGTATATTTTTATTCATAATTTCTAATTTAGGAGCATAGTGTTTCTTATTCTTCTTTCTGAGTTTCACAAATAGATAAAACCGGGATTTCTGTATGAAAAACCAAGGTTTTTGATAAACTGTAGTGAAATAACTTTTCAAAAAAGCCATAGTGATGTGTAGATAAGGTAATCCAATCTATTTTATGCAATTCGATAAAATCGGTTATGGTTCCTTCAACATCATTACTGGTTAAATGATAAAAGTTGACCTCACTTTTAGGTCTTATTTTTTTCCATTCGGTGCTAAACTTTCTGTCCTGTCCTTTATCAATCTCTGACACCTGGAGGACATCTACCTGTGCCCCGAATAACAGTGCCAAATTGTGCACCTTTCTAAGCATGTGGAGTTGTGACAAGTCATACTCCGTAAGGAAGAGAATTTTTTTAAGAGGTTTATAACTACACGTTTCCGGTATGGCTAAGACGGGAACCTTACTGTTGTTCATTATTTTTTGGGTTATAGTTCCCAAAAACACTTCTTTTAATCCGGTGGCTCCTTTAGTACCCATTACAATAAAATCAACCTTCTCTTCTTCAGCAACTTTTAGGATTGTTGTTTCGGTGTCTCCTTCTTTTAAAGCATGGCGAACTATTACGCGTCCTAATTGTTCTTTTTCGGCAATAGCTCTCAATTTAGGCACTTCATCTTTGAAGTTTTCAAACTGTTCCCATTCAGTAATTTCATAATGCTCCAAAATATAATCTCGGTAATCAACATAGGGTATAGTCATAACATCATATACATGCAACGTTATGATTTCAGCACCCATTTTTTTGGCCAAATGCAAGGCAAATTGATAAGCATTTAAAGATGTTCCGGAAAAGTCAACAGGAAAGAGAATTTTTTTCATGACAGATAGTCTTAGGATTCCAGTCAAAACTAACCTAAATGAATCACTGAAATAGTGATACATATCAAGTGTTACTGTGATTAAAATCAAGTAAACCCATCCTAAAATTTAAGACTTTTGATTGAGTATCTATAATAAAACTAAATCATGAAATCTATCACTAAAAACAGTTCTTTACTACTTGTTCTCTTTATGTTAGCCTATACTTGTGCTAAAGAAGATTCCACCAGTGATACGGAAGAAATAATTATTGATAAAGACGAGGTGACTTTTGAGCATAAAAAAACCGTTGCTACTGCCACTGCTGAATGGAAAAAGTTTAACACTACTGCGGAAAAGTTATTGGCCATTACAGTTAGCAATTTAAAGTCATTATCCGTCATGAGGGATAAAACCTTGATTGTTGATGAACAAGAATCTTTGTTCTTACTATACACACAAAGTAAAAATCAATACAATGAACTTAAAAGTCGTCTGACGAGAGAAAATCTCTCTTTTAAGAAAGATATCCATAATTATAACAATCAAACCGAATACAGATATCGGGTGTTTAAAAATCAGTTCCTTACCGACATCTTGGAATTAAATAACAATATGGAAGATATACTTGAGGAAATACAGGCAGGTCCGATGCTACCGTGATTAAAAAAAAGAGTGCAAAATTTAAAGGCTTAAACCTTTGGAATATAACAAACAGAAATAGACATGCCCGCCTTTTATAAGACCTACAAAAAAGAGATCGGTTTAACAATGGGCATATTGCTTAGTATGGCATGCTTTATTTCCAATCCGTTTGAAGTTACTTACAAGGCCAATCAGGTTCTTGCCATTGCTATTCTAATGATTATTTGGTGGATTTTTGAGGCCATTCCTATGTCGATGGTGGCGTTGCTTCCGCTCCTTTTATTTCCTTTATTAAATATAATCCCTTTAAAAGAAATAGCTTATCATTATGCCGATCCTATTGTTTTTCTTTTTATGGGTGGCTTTTTCATTGCCATTGCCATTGAAAAATGGAATTTGCACAAAAGAATAGCCTTGAGTATCATTGGGATTACCGGCACTAATGGTAATAGTATTATACTCGGATTTATTATGGCAACAGGAGCACTAAGTTTGTGGTTGAGCAACACGGCTACAACCATGATGATGTTTCCGGTAGCCCTATCAGTCATTCAGCTGGTTAAAACCCATAATAAAGATGAAAAAAGCACCTCTAACTTTTCTTTGTCGCTCCTGTTTTCAATTGCCTATGCCTCTAACTTTGCTGTAGGGACTATCATTGCCACGCCTCCCAATGTAGCCTATGTTGGTTATATCAAAGACCGGTTTGGTTACACCATTAATTTTGTTGATTGGCTGCTTTTATTTATGCCACTAACTTTACTTTTGTTATTATTGCTTTATTGGTTTATTGTAAAGATTTTATATCCAAATAACATTAAGCACAGCAAAGAAGCAACCATTGCTATAAAGACTGCTCAAAAGGATTTAGGAAGTATTAGTGTGCCTGAAAAAAGAGTGTTGTTGCTATTTGCTATTACTGTATTCTTATGGATAACAAAAGATTTTCTTAACAAGGCTCAGGATTATTTGCTATTGGATGACACTAACATTAGTATGTTGGGTGCCCTCCTTTTGTTTTTAGTCCCTTCGGGGAATAAAGGCCGACGTTTTCCTGAAAGATTGATGGCATGGCCTGACGCTCGCCATATGGCATGGGATATTTTACTGCTTATTGGCGGAGGAATAGCATTGGCTAATACTTTGGAGACTTCTCAATTGATACACCAATTCGGTTTTGGTCTGGCTGACTATACCAGCAACAATCTGTTTATAATCATATTAATGGTAACTGCGATTACTGTCTTTTTAAGTGAAATCATGAGTAATATTGCCATCGTACTTATTCTATCACCTATAGTGACTACGATGGCATTGGCATTAAATATCAATCCTCTGTTTTTGGGCATCCCAATGACTTTGGGCGCCAGTTGTGCCTGTATGCTTCCGATGGGAACCCCACCAAATGCTATTATTTTTGCTAAAGGTCATATAAAAATTGAGCATATGATTGTAACCGGGCTTTTCTTTAATATCATTTGCATTTTGCTCATCACTGTATTTTGCTGGTTCTTTTTGCCAAAAGTAATGGATTTTCCATTATAGAGTTAGTATCTATTTATTACAAAAGTGAGTGAATTAAAGTTATCGATGTTCAGCGACTGCTGCAAAAACGCTAAAGTTATTAAAAGTTTTTACCAGTCTTAAAAACAGTAATCATGAATAATGAGTCAGTTGTGCTCTTTGAGTCATTGATATCTGATTGTTATCGGGATTGACTGACAGTATGTGGACGATTGGGTTCTGCAATAATGAGGGTTTTCGACCCTACTGCATCCCGATAGCTATCGGGACAGGATAAACTAGCTCAGTGCAGGTTAAGCTTAGGGTGCCCCGCTCCCGCACGAATCCTTCCGTGTGGCTTCTAAAATACCAACCCACAGCTGACCGGTTCCCAAAACCTGTCAAGTGTACTATTTTCTCCAAAAACCAACTTTCCCCCATTTCCAAGCCTTCCCAGCCCGCAAACGAGCTTCGGACTCCCGCAAACGAGCTTCGGACTCACAAGAAAAAGCTTCGGACTTACGAGAACAGTCATCGGAGGCATACGAACACACTTCGGACTTCTACAAACGGTCTTCGGAAGGCTTCAAATGGTTTGCGGAGTGTTACGAACAAGCTTCGGAGGGTTAAGAAGGGTATGCTGACGGCGACAAAAGCCCTTCGACTGCGCTCAGGGTGACAGTGTGCATTGTTATTGTTTTTAGTTATTAATGAGTAACTTCTCCTCAATCAACAAAAACCAATCGATTCTACAATTGTCACCCTAAGCTAGCCTGTCCTGAGCGCAGTCGAAGGGTCGAAGGGCAAAACTCATAACTGCTTCGCCTGTTCACAAAATAACACATTTTGCTCGGGTCATAATTCATAACTTATAACTCCTAATTCTTATCTTTACCAAAAAATTAAAACCATGCAACACATTATCGACCGCTTCATCAGCTACGTCACTATCGATACCGAATCAGACCCGAATTCAACAACAACACCAAGTACCAAAAAACAATTCGATTTAGCCAATAAACTGGTGGACGAACTCAAAGCCATTGGCATGACGCAAGTCACCATTGACAAACACGGTTATGTGATGGCGACTTTGGCTTCGAATGTGAAACACGCAGTACCAACGATAGGTTTTGTATCGCACTTTGACACCACGCCTGATTTCACCGGAAAAGATGTAAAACCACAAGTGATTCCGAATTATGACGGTGGCGATATCATTTTGAATGCAGAACAAAACATCGTTCTTTCGCCTAGTTATTTCAAAGATTTATTGCAATACAAAGGGCAAACGTTAATCACGACTAACGGATTAACTTTATTAGGCGCCGATGACAAAGCCGGAATTACTGAGATTGTAACCGCAATGGAATATTTAATCCAACATCCGGAAATCCAACACGGAAAAATCAGAGTATGTTTTACGCCTGACGAAGAAATTGGTCGCGGTGCCGATTTGTTTGACGTGAAGAAATTCGGTGCCGAATGGGCTTACACCATGGATGGCAGTCAGATTGGCGAATTGGAATATGAAAACTTCAATGCCGCGGGAGTGAAAATTACCTTTAAAGGAAAATCGGTTCACCCCGGTTATGCCAAAGGCAAAATGATCAACTCGATGTTAATCGCCAACGATTTCATCAACGAATTACCCAAAGGGGAAACACCGCAAGAGACGAAAGGTTACGAAGGGTTTTTCCACGTGACCGGTTTAACAGGAAGCATTGAGGAAACCAAATTGGAACTCATCATTCGCGACCACGATATGAAGAAATTCTTGAAGCGAAAAGAATTGGTGCACAAAATCACCAAGAAATTCAATAAAGATTTTAAAAAGCAATTTGGGGAAGACATTGTCATCTGCGAAATCAAAGACCAATACTACAACATGAAGGAAAAGGTTGAACCGGTAATGTTTATTGTAGATTTGGCCGAAAAAGCGATGAAGTCTTTAGGCATCAAACCTTTAATCAAACCGATTCGCGGTGGCACTGACGGTTGTCGTTTGTCGTATATGGGATTGCCTTGTCCGAACATTTTTGCCGGTGGTCACAACTTCCACGGAAAGTATGAATACGTTCCGGTAGAAAGCATGCAAAAAGCGGTAGAAGTGATTGTGAAAATTGCGGAATTAACGGCTACTACTGATTTTACTAAAAAAGAAAAGAAAGCAAAGAAGACAAAGAAGAAGTAATCTTTTCAAGCGATGAAAGAAGCCACTCGAGGCAAAGCCGAACAGAGCGGAGCTAAAAACCCTTGGATCAAAAACGAGCAATGGACTGAAGAAATCGGGCTGTTGCGGGAAATTGTTCAAAAAACCGAATTGGTGGAAACCACTAAATGGGGTGGCGAAGTGTATACCATCAATAACAAAAATGTGTTGGGCATTGGAGGTTTTAAAAACTACTTTACCCTTTGGTTTTGGAATGGTGTTTTTCTGAAAGATGAAGCTAAGGTTTTAGTCAATGCTAATGAAGGCGTGACGAAAGCTTTGCGCCAATGGCGTTTTACGTCGGCTACCGAGATTGACGAAAAACTTATTTTGCGTTACATCAACGAAGCGATTGCCAACGAGAAAGCGGGTTTAGCGATTAAGCCTGAAAAGAAAGAAGCTTTGCCATGTGCGTTCTTTCAAGCGGCGTTGGATAAAAACAAAACTTTAAAAACTGCCTTTGAAAAGTTTACACCCGGAAAACAAAAGGAGTTTTGGGAATACATGGCAACTGCCAAACAAGAGAAAACCAAAGTCACGCGGTTAGAGAAAATCACGCCGATGATTATGGAAGGTCGAGGTTTGAATGATCAATACAGAAAATAAAAAAAGCCCTCTCGTTTTGAAACCAGAGGGCTTTTTATTGCCATTTAAAACTAAGATTTAATCAGTTTGAACCATTTTTGAGTATCAGCAGTTTTGAGTCTGACAAAATACAAACCGCTTTGTCCGCTAATGGACGAAGACACTTTGGTTGCATTATTAACTTGTGTTTCAGAAATCATTTTACCGGTAATATCATAAACTTGTAAAGTAACCGATTCAAAAGAGTCATTCAATGTTATACTGAATTCACTCGCTGTAGGATTGGGAACAATAACTAGATTTTCTAAAGCGTCATTTGACCAATCGTTGTTGCTCAAAGTAGCATCATACTTAGAAACTCCACAACTTTCGGTAAAGCGAACTACTGATCCGTCAACACCATTAAACTCAGGCATTGTCAATCCAAAATCATGATAGATTGGTGTATCAGAAGTAGGATATCCCATATTCTTAGCCAAATAGAAATAATCGCCTGTTCCTTTGAAAAAGCCTGTAAATCCGTAAAAATGATTGACATTGCCACCATCGTTGTTTAAGAACAATCTTTTCAGATTTCCTGCTTCATCATATACTGAAACGAAATAATCATACCTATTGATGGTTAAGCTATAGCCGTTCCCATTGGTACTGTCAAAAAGTGCAGTGCAATTATCTCCGTCGTTGGTATTGTTAAAAATTTGGCCTACCACATGAATTTCATTTCCCGATTTCAACAAGTTTTCACCGTATCCATAATAAGTATGTCCCGAACCTCTAATCCATTGGCAAATACCATTGTTATTGACTTTAGCCACAAAATAAGGTCCGTTTTGTGTTGAAACGGTTGAACCGTCAGTGTTTTCGAAAACGTGTGTATAATTTAATGTTCCAAAATAATTATAACCCGTTGAATTGGCTCCGGTAAGGTAAATAGTTCCGTCGGTTTCCACTATCATTTTATTGACGTAAGTCAAATCGCTTGGAAAACCATTGCCATCAATGGTACGGCTTCTGAGTTTCCACAGAATTTCACCATTAGGACTCATTTTAATTAAACCTATTTTACAGCCGTAGCTTCCGTCACCAGTGAAGGTTTCTGATATGCTATTACTTCCTGCCTGATATACTTGGGCTTGTAAATCGAAATCCATGGTGAAATAAATATTGTTGTTGCCATCAATGCCTAAATTGCTCAATCCAATTCTGTTGGCGGAATACAAATAGACTTTTGTATCCCAAATGACATTACCCGAAGGGGAAAACTTTACGATAAGATTAGTCGCTTGAGGCGAAACTACCTGTTGTCCTATCTCCTGTGCTAAAGCACCATTAAAATAGGTTTGAATGGTGGTGAAATTAAGATTCAAATCGGAAAGTGCTACCAAATTGTTTTGACTGTCCACTTCCATTTTTACAAATCCCATATAACTGTTTTGCCAATACCAAATCAGTTCGCCTTTCGGATTCAATTTAATCAAATAAAAACCGGCCTGATTGAGTGTTGCAGACAAATCGGTACTTCGTCCGGTATTGTCAATAAATTTTCCGATTCCTTTTCCTGAAATGTAAATGTTACCGTTTAAGTCAACTACAGTCGAATAAACTCCATTGTCATTGTTATTCCCAAATGCGGTATTGATGTTATAAACCGTCCATTTTAGAACTCCATTTCTATCATATTTTGATAAATAACCTCCTTTTTTTCCGTCCAAATTGAGGGTAACACCATGATTAGAATCGAAGATTTCATTAAAATACGTTCCGCTTAGCAAAAAACCATCAGCGGTAGGCGTCATTTGCGATATATCCGGATTATAACTTCCGGGCCAATTGGGATCATTGCTGTTATTGACCAATAAAAAACATTCTTCTGCTGCAGCATTGGGTTCAAAAATATTGGGTTTTGAAGCGATAACCGTATCATGACAATCGTTGTTAGACCAAGAATGTAAAGTAGTGGTCACTTGTCCCGGGGTAGTAAAAGATAGTTGCGGATTCGGAAGCGAGGACGACGGCGTAGAAGCATTGGGTGTAAATTGCCAAGCAAAGTTTTGAGAATCGGTCGTGTTTTCAAAGAAATCAACCGGTTCATTGACTTCGGCATTAATCAATCCTGCATGAAAATCGGCTTTGGTTTCTTCTACCGTAATTAAGAAATTACCCGTAAATCTTCTACTGCAATTGGCCAAACTACTTTTGGTATCAATGTAATAGTTTCCGGTTACCTCAATCATTGCACTGTTAAAAGTTAAAGTTCCACCGGTACTTACTTGGCTTTGTCCATAATTTGAATTGGATTGCCCTTCCATTCTTAAAGTATAAATGACATTCGGCTCTGTATCGGCAATTTGAATTTGAATTACTTCTTGCTTGCAAAGTATATTATCGCTTAGCGTAACCGCTTTGTCAATTTGGGGCGGATTGACTATATGAATCACTTTGGTGTCGGTAGATTGTTCGCCTGCATTATTTTGCACCGTTAAAGAAATGGTATACTCGCCTACAGAAGGAAAATTGTAATTAAATGAGTTGGTACCGCTTTGAATTAAATTTCCGTTCGAATACCAACTATAAGAAGTGCCGCTACCGGTAACTGCATTGAGCGGTATAGAACCGGGATAACAACCACCATTGGCATTGATTCGAACATAAGGTTTTGTAGCACCACCGTTGCCGGTTGTTTTTAAAATCACACCATTGTTTCCAAAAGCATAAAATTCGGTTGTTCCGTCTTGCTTCCAAAAGTCATTGATGTGATGATTCAAAGAACTGGTTTGCCATTCGACAGTGACATTTTGAAAACTACTGGTTGCATAGGAACATCTATAGATGCCGTGGTTGGTACCGATATAAAAATTACTCGAATACAATATCATTCCATTGGCATCAAGCGGACCATAATAATTTTGATTGTAGCGCGTCAAATAATTGGTTAGGGAAGACAGGTCGGTATGAGAAAATACATTATCGCCCAAAGCGTAAGTGTAAGATGCATTGCTTGCCAAAGCCACATCAGTATTGATAATATTAGGTGTAGCCACTTCAGTAACATTACCAATGCTGGAACCACCTAATGAAGCTCTGAATACTTTCTGGTCTGAACCCATCAATATCGAACTACTCGAGGAACTTATACTCAGCAAATCATCTGTTAACTCGGTGTTAATAGTAGTCAAAGCTGTATCTGTAAACGTAAGCAATAATCCGTCATCACCAACAGCTATATATTTACCCTGAGAATTAGAGTAATCCATTTTATTTAATTTAGAATTCACCGAACCAACATACTTGATTTCATAAGCCATAGACGGAAGCGAAATTTTGATAATAATGGCCTTATTGGTTGCAGTATCTTGACCACAAGCGTAAACAAATCCGGTATTGGAAGTATTGGTTTGATTTGTATAACAATGGGTGAACACTGTATTCTCATAAATAGCTGCGTTTACTGTGTTATTGGTGATTTCAAATCTTGTCCAACTTCCTACTCCAGCGCCACCGGTTGTTGTATAATACAATCCATTAGCACCGCTGGCCAAACCATTTTCATCCAGGAAAACCACTCCTGTCAAATCATCATTGATTCCGGTATTCAAGTCTGTCCATTGGGCATAAGAAAATGTTGCGTTAAAAAAAATCAGCAACAGCAAAGTAAAGTATTTCATAAAATTAGTTTGTTTCGTTTTTTTCAAGGTCATAAAAATAGCAATTTAATTGACTCTTAAATATTTGAAATAAAAAAAGTCCTCTTGTTTAAAACAAGAGGACTTTTTTTATTTAATTCACTTAAGAAATTATACTTTCTTATTCGCCGCCGCAGTCAATTCTAAAGAAATCGCAGAACGCTCAATCTTTAATTTTCCTGACATGGTTTCGATTACCGCAGTGCCTTCTGACAACTCAGCAACTTTACCGTGGAAACCACTTTTGGTGATGATTTTATCGCCTACTTTTAAGCTTGATTCAAATTCTTTTTCTTGTTTGATTTTCTTTTGTTGCGGTCTGATCATAAAGAAATAGATCACCACAAACATTAATAAAAACGGTAAAAAACTAGTTAATTGTTCCATAATAATAAATAATTTATTTTGCGCCTTTCGGAGCTTCGATGTTAGCTTTAATGGTTAATATTTTGGTTCCCTCTTTGTTGTTACACATGATGGAAACGGTTTTGGTTGTTTGACCGGTCTTTCCTGTTGAATCAAAAGACACTTTTATATTTCCTGATTCACCGGCTTTGATTGGTGTTTTAGGATATTCCGGAACGGTACAACCACATGACCCTTTAGCAGAAGTGATTACCAAATCGGTTTCTCCGGTGTTTTTAAACTCAAAAACATAACTTGGTTTGTCTCCCTGTTGGATGGTACCAAAATCATGCACTTCATGGTCAAAAGACATTATAGGATATTTTGAGTCTGACGCAGCTTGAACAAGCGGCACTCCATTGCTATTGGCTTCCGGTTGTTTTACTGCAATAGTATCTGCACCGGAATTGTTTTCAGTAGTATTCTCTTTTTTACAAGCTGTTGTCAATGCTAATAAAGCTACAACGGCGATTAAATTGATTCTTTTTTTCATAGTCTATAATTACATTAAACCTCTACCGGTTTTTTTAATTTTATCTTCTGTTTGAAATTCTTTGACCAAATTATCCAAAATCCCGTTGATAAAAATACTGCTTTTTGGGGTTGAATATTCTTTGGCAATTTCCAAATACTCATTAATGGTCACTTTGATTGGAATAGACGGGAATTTCAAGAACTCACAAATTGCCATTTTCAAGATAATGGTATCGATTTCGGCGATTCTGTCGGCGTCCCAATTGGGAGTTTTGTCAATGTATTCTTTGGCCAATTCAATTTCGTTTAAAACGGTTTTTCTGAATAAGTTCCCCACGAATTCTTTGTCTTCTTCGTCTTTGTAAAGCTTTACTACTCTGAACTCGCCTTTCTCAGACACTTGTTTTAACTGCTTTTGAATTTGGGTATTCACTACGGGAATATCATCTGTCCAAGTCAGTTTGTTGTCTTCTAAATATTCGTAGAGCTTTTCATTGGGCGCAATGAGTTCGGTAAACATATCGACCACAAACTGTTTGTCTTCTTCAAAATCGTTTTTGCGATTGCTCATGTACTTGGCATACAAATCGCTTTGCTTGATGTCATTGAGTAAAATCAAAATATAATCATCGTTCAATGACCAGTTGTTGATTTTTCTTTTTTCTAAAGCGATACTCAAAGAGTTATTCTCTTCCAATTGGAGAAGAACCGCATTGTTGACAAACTTGTTGTTGGGATTTTTTTCTTCAGGCGTGGCCAAATGTTTTTTGCTGGAAGCTTCCAAAAAAACAATCTCCTTTTTTCTGATTTCTGTCAAAGTCGACAACATGATTAAATACAAATCCTGAATGTTATCAATGCTTTGGATTAAGAATTTTTCTTCTTTCTCCATTTCATCAGAATTCTTTTGATGCATTGCATAAATGGATTGCATCACTTTTACTCGAATATGTCTTCTGTTTAACACCTGTAAGAACTTTTAAAAATTAACAAAGCGAAAGAATTTCTTTCGCTTTGCAAAAATAGTAATATTTTAAAACCTAATAATTATTTATTCGCGTTTTCTTTTTTTCTTTGGTCAATTCTGTTTTGCGCGATTTGCATGGCTGCTTGTTGCGTCGTCATATTGTTGATGTCAGCAAAATTGAAAATCTCTAACGTAGTATTGTAGATATTCTCCGTTTTTCTCATCGCTTCGTCTTTACCATATTTTACGATTTCACCGTAAACATTGATAATTCCGCCTGCATTGATTAAGAAATCAGGCGCATAAGCAATACCTCTTTCTCTTAAAATTTGACCGTGAATGGCTTCTACCGCTAATTGATTATTAGCTGCACCGGCAATTACTTTCGCTTTGATTTTGTGAATGGTTTCGTCGTTGATAGTCGCACCTAAAGCACAAGGCGAATAGATATCAACATCAGCGCTGTATAAGTCTGCCCCGGTGAAAATTTTGGCACCATATTTAGCAACCATATTTTCCATTTTATCTTGGTGAATGTCGGCTACAAAAACTTCGGCACCTTCTTTTCTCAAATAGCTAATCAACGTTTCACCAACGTGACCTGTTCCTTGTACTAATACTTTTTTACCGTCTAATTTCTCAGAACCGAATTGGTATTTGGCCGCAGCTTTCATTCCCATGTAAACGCCATAAGCCGTAACCGGAGAAGGATTTCCGGAACCTCCGATTGACTCAGAAATACCGGTAACATGATTGGTTACTTTGTGAATTCTGTCCATGTCTTCAGTGGTAGTTCCAACGTCTTCTGCCGTGATATATTTTCCGCTTAAAGAGTCTACAAACTCACCAAAACGTGTAATCATTTCCGGGGTTTTGTCTATTTTAGAATCACCGATGATAACGGCTTTTCCACCACCAAGGTTTAAACCGGTGATAGCCGATTTGTATGTCATTCCGCGTGAAAGTCTTAAAACGTCATTTAATGCTTCCCATTCGTTAGCATAATTCCACATTCTGGTTCCACCTAGAGCCGGTCCCATAACTGTATTATGAATACCAATAATTGCTTTTAAACCTGTATCTTTGTCATTACAAAAAACGATTTGTTCGTGATTGTCAAAAGAAAGTTGACCGAAAACTGGATCCATCTTTTTTAGCTCGACCGGTGTAGTGATTTCTGAAGTCATAATGAAGTAGTATTAATTTAAGACTTTGTAAAAAGTCGATACAAAAATAAAATATTATTCAATAAAACTCATCAATATCACGAATAATTAGCAAATTGTTAATAAACTCAATTTTAATCAAGAATATAATAATTTAATTATTTTCAACATTTTAACAAATATTAAGTCGTAATTCCCATTTCTGCAAAATTAACATGAAAGAACTTCAATATTTAAACAAATACTTTGTCAAATACAAACTCCATTTTTTATTAGGAATTTTAATCACTATAGTTGCACAAATCTTTTCTCTTTTTACTCCGAAATTGGTAAGCCAATCTTTTCAAGCCATAGAGAGTTTTCACAGCACCAAAATGACGAGTGAAATGATTAAAGCCGAATTAATAGAAAATGTCCTTTGGATTGTCGGTACCACTTTGATTGCCGGCGTTTTAACTTTTTTGATGCGTCAAACCTTAATTGTAATGTCGCGCCACGTGGAGTTTGATTTGAAAAATGAAGTCTTCAAACACTACGAAGTTTTAGACCAAAATTTCTACAAACGCAACCGAACCGGTGATTTGATGAACCGCATTAGTGAAGACGTTGGAAAAGTGCGCATGTACGTTGGGCCAGCCGTCATGTACACCATCAACACTTTTATCCGATTTACCGTGGTGATTATTTATATGTATAATGTTTCTCCGCTATTAACTTTATACACCCTATTACCGTTGCCGATTTTGTCTTTTATCATCTTCAGATTAAGTACTGAAATCAATAAACGTAGCACGACTTTCCAACAATACTTATCCAAAATTTCAAGCTTTACCCAAGAGATATTCTCTGGAATTCGAGTAGTAAAAGCTTATGCCATGGAAAAGCAATACCAAGACGAAATCATTGATTTGGCTAAAGAAAGCAAAACCAAGAGTATGAGTTTGGCACGAGTACAATCGCTGTTTGGTCCGTTGATGATTGCTTTGATTGGCGTGAGCAACTTAGTCGTGATTTATTTTGGCGGCTTAATGTACATCGATGGCACCATTAAAAGTATTGGAACCATTGCCGAATTTATCTTGTATGTCAATATGCTGACTTGGCCTGTAGCTTCTATCGGTTGGGTTTCCTCTTTGGTACAAGAAGCCGAAGCCTCACAAAAAAGAATCAATGAGTTCTTAAAAATTGAACCGGAAATCAAAAATAAAGCGACCGAACACACGAATATTAAAGGAGAAATTGAGTTCAAAAACGTGACTTTTACTTATGAAGATACCGAAATCACAGCCTTAAAAAACATTTCGTTTACTGTTAAAAAAGGGGAAACCTTGGCGATATTAGGTCAAACCGGTTCCGGAAAATCAAGTATTCTTTCTCTAATTACCCGAATGTATGACATCAAAGAAGGCCAAATCAACATTGACGGCAAAGCAATAGACCAAGTCAATTTATACGATTTGCGAAACAGTATTGGGATTGTGCCTCAAGATGCTTTTTTGTTTTCGGACACTATCAAAAACAACATCAAATTTGGCAAAGAAAATGCCACCGATGAAGAAGTAATGACGGCTGCTAAAAATGCAGTGGTTCATGACAACATTATGAACTTCAATGCCCAATACGAAACCATCTTAGGAGAACGAGGCATTACACTTTCCGGCGGACAAAAACAAAGAGTTTCCATTGCGCGAGCGATTATCAAAGATCCGGAGATATTGTTATTTGATGACTGTTTATCGGCTGTAGACACCGAAACCGAAGAGCAAATTTTAAATAATCTACTCCAAATTTCAAAAGACAAAACAACAATTATTGTGAGTCACCGAGTTTCTTCCGCCAAGAACGCCGACAAAATCATTATCATCGATGAAGGTAAAATCATCCAAGAAGGTTCTCATAATCAATTGGTAAACCAACCGGGTTATTATGCTGAGTTGTACCTGAGACAACTTTCGGAAAAAGAATTAAATTAATTGTTGTTTGGTAACAAAAATTTTACCATTTTTGAACTATATAGAAACACCATTAATTGACTGAAAGAATATGAGAGAAAATGATATGTTAGAAAAAGATGAGATTTTTTCTAAAGTTTTAAGAGCAGGAAGAAGAACTTATTTCTTCGATGTGAGAGCCACCAAAGCAGATGATTACTACATAACCATTACCGAAAGCAAAAAGTTTACTGAAGAAGATGGTTCTTTTCACTTCAAAAAACATAAAATTTATTTGTACAAAGAAGATTTCGCAGCTTTCACTGATATTTTAGAAGAAATGACTACTTATGTTTTGAACCACAAAGGCGAAGAAGTAATTTCAGAAAGACACCAAAAAGATTTCAAAAGAGAATACCAACAAGAAACTGCCGAAGAAACCAAAACCACTTCTGAAAAGAGTTTCACCGATATTGATTTTGACGATATTTAATTGAAAAAGTAATTAGGCAATAGCCATAAGTAATAAGTCCGAAGCTGAAAAGTTTTGGACTTTTTAAATTCATTGATATGCAAAAATTTACAGATTTTATAAACAAGTATGGCATTGTATTTCATGGATTGAGTATCGTATTTTGGCTCTGGCTGATTTCAAACGGGATTCAAACCATGCAAACCGAAGAATTGCCATTGACTAAGAAATTGGCTTTTGGTGGTTTGATTATGTTTTTGTTTTTGTCGATTTTTAATTTGTACAGAGCAATCAAACAAAGAAACCAAACGAAATGAAAGTTCTCAAACTGATATCATTCTTCCTTTTCTTTGTAAATCTAAATTTACAGGCCCAACAAAACAAAACTTTTGATAGCCTTACGGTTGAATTCAACAAATTAAAAGAAGTAAGCAATATCAATAAAAAAGACAAAACTATTCTGAAGTTACTGAACAGTTTGTATGACGAGACATTACAGGCAGATGACGGATCTTTAAGCCAAAAGACCATTGCAAAATACCAAGCTTTCAAAGAAGACTCCAAGCTTGCCAATTGGCCTGTGTTTTATCTTTTTGAGACTTATCAAAACGAAATTACGCAAACCGAACTGGGCAAGAAAAAAAACAACAAAGATCTCAGAGTAGCTTTAATGAAAATTCTTTCCGGCGAATTAATAGACTTATACCAAACCATTCCGCCCATAGTTTTAGTTTATATGGGAGAAGCTTTGATGAATTCGGGCGCTAACTCCAGAGCACAAAATCATTTTAAAATGTCCTTGGAATTTTACCCGGAATCTATTCCTTTAAAAGTTTATAGTTATTTACTGGCCGATGATAAAACTGCAAAAGAAGCTCTTGCTGCCGACTTGACGAAGAACCACAAAAATCATTGGATGGTTAAACAGTTTTTGACTAACTAACCTATACGCAAACCATTCTCGACTTTCAAATCCGAAGTCAGTAAAACAATATCATTATCAGCTCCGACCGAACCTAAAACCAAACATTCGCTCATAAAATTTCCGATTTGCTTTTTGGGAAAGTTAACCACGGCGACAATCTGTTTGCCCATTAAATCTTCTTTAGCATATCGCTTGGTAATTTGTGCAGAAGATTTCTTTATGCCTATTTCGGCACCAAAATCAATCACCAATTGATACGCCGGTTTCCTGGCTTCCGGAAAATCGTTTGCTTCTAATATAGTTCCGATACGCATTTCAGTTTTTTCAAATTCTTGCCAAGTTAATTCCATACTCTTCAATTTAATCAGTAAACAAACCTAAGAATTATAAAAATATGTTCCCTAATTGTATAACGCTTTTTTAGGTCAGAAGTGTAATTTTATAAATCAATTTTGAAGTAAAAATTCAATTATAAAAATACCGCAAGATGAAAGAATACCACGTAGACCATGAACCGGATTTAAGAGAAACTAATTTCTTAGTTCAAGAAAATTCAACCGATAAATATATCGAAACCGCTCCCAATGTTAAACTGTATGTCAAAGATTATGGTTACGGAAAACCGGTGATTTTGATTCACGGTTGGCCATTGTCTAACGAAATGTGGGAATACCAAATGGAAGCTTTAGTCGAAAATGGTTATCGCGTGATTGCTTATGATCGTCGCGGTTTCGGTAAATCTTCCCAACCTTGGAATGGGTACACTTATGATACATTAACCGATGACTTAAAATCGATTATAGACCAATTGGATTTATCCGATGTTGCGCTGGTTGGATTCTCTATGGGCGGCGGCGAAGTTGTGCGTTATTTTAGTCGCTATAGCGGAAAAAATGTTTCTAAGGCTGTGCTGATTTCCTCCGTTACCCCTTTCCTTTTATGGACAGAAAACAATCCTGATGGCAATCTACCGGAAAAAAATGAAGCCACTGCCCAAAAAATTAAAGAAGACCGAATTGGTTTTCTCGATGGTTTCGGAAAAACATTCTTTGGCGCAAGTATGCTAACCAATCCTTTGAGTTCTTCTTTGTTGGATTATTTCAAAATGTTGTGTTCGTTTGCTTCTCCTCGTGCGACTTTAGAATGCGCCAAAGCGTTTTCGACTACCGATTTTCGAAATGAAATGGCAGCGGTAAATGTCCCAACTTTAATCATCCACGGCGATGAAGATGAAATCGTTCCGATTGAAGTTTCCTCAGAAAAATCGGCAGCTATGATTCAAAATAGCCAATTTATAGTGTATGAAGAAGCGCCACACGGGTTGTTTTACACAGAACGAGAGCGATTGAATAAAGATTTAATTGCGTTTTTGAGTTCTTAATTCAAAAACCCAATGATGAAAATCCGGAGCGCACTTCTACCAGCACTTCGGGTTTTTTATTTATCAAACCGTATCGTTTTTATATAGTACTGTTAATCTAAAAGTTGAATATATTTTATACATTTAGGTTTTAATAAATCCCGCTAAGGTTAATGCTATGAAAATTGCCCTGTTCACCAATGAATTTCCACCAAATATTTACGGCGGCGCCGGAGTTCATATCGATTTTCTGAGTCAGGAATTGGCTAAATTAGGTCAAGTCGAAGTGCGTTGTTTTGGCAACCAAGATGCCGCTACTGCATCAATGAACGTTTTGGGAATTCAATCCTCATTGACCCAACCCGAAGACGACAAGAATCCGCATCTCAAGATGTTTCACAACTTGAGCAAAAATGTCGAAATGTCGCAACATACTTTACAAGCTGATATCATTCATTGTCATACTTGGTACACGCATTTGGCCGGAATCTTTTCGAGAGAATTGTTGCAATCGCCTTTGATACTGACAACGCATAGTTTAGAAACGCATCGCCCTTGGAAAGTGGAACAACTCGGCAATGGCTATTTTTTATCGCGTTGGATTGAAAATCATGCGTACAATACGGCCGACGGAATCATAGCCGTGAGCGAACAAATGAAAACCGATGTCATTGAGGCTTATAGCGTTGCTCCTGAAAAAGTAACGGTCATTCACAATGGCATCGATCCTGATTTTTATGCGCCTACTTTTGACAACAATTTACTCAAAGAATACAACATCAATCCTGATATTCCATTTGTGCTTTTTGTAGGCCGAATTACACGTCAAAAAGGAATTTCGCAATTGATTTCCGCAGCCAAATATTTCAATGAAGATTGTCAAATAGTGCTTTGTGCCGGCGCGCCGGATACACCGGAAATAGCGAAAGAAACTGAAGAATTGATAGCCGATTTAAAAACCAGTCGCAATGGTGTCATTCTGATTTCGGAAATGTTGCCTCGTGAAAAAATCAAAGTGCTTTACAGTCACGCTCGCGTTTTTGCTTGTCCGTCGTTATACGAACCATTCGGTATCATCAATCTCGAAGCCATGTCATGCGAAACTCCGGTTGTCGGAAGTGCGGTTGGCGGTATTCCCGAGATTATAGTCGAAGGGGAAACTGGTTATTTAATTGAATTGGAAAGCATTTCCCGAACCGATTTCAATCCAAAATTTCCGGAAGTTTTTCAGAAAAACTTTGCCGCTAAAGTCAACCAATTATTAGATGATGAAAATTTGGCCACAAAAATGGGCAAAGCCGGAAGGAAAAAAGTTTTAGAGAAATTCAGTTGGGCCTCAATCGCCAAAACAACTTATAGCTATTACGAAACCGTAATCCATCGATTTGAAAAAGAAAAAGCGTAAAAAGTCAACCACCAAACGATAATTATCATGATAAATAAAAGCACACTAGCCATTATTTTGGGTGGCGGACAAGGTTCAAGATTGGCGCCATTAACACAAACCCGCTCTAAACCGGCCGTTCCGATTGCCGGAAAATACCGTTTGGTAGACATTCCGATATCAAATTGTATCAACTCAGATATCAAGAGAATGTTTGTGTTGACGCAATTCAATTCGGCATCCTTAAACCAGCACATCAAAAACACTTATCATTTTAGTCATTTCAGCACGGCATTTGTAGATATTTTAGCCGCTGAACAAACGCCTGACAACATCACTTGGTTTCAAGGCACAGCCGATGCGGTTCGACAATGTATGCATCACTTTATGAACCATGAATTTGATTATGCCCTGATTTTATCGGGAGACCAGTTGTATCAAATGGATTTCAACTCGATGATTAAAGCGCATCATGATGCAGGAGCGAATATTTCGATTGCCACTTTACCGGTAACGGCGAAAGAAGCACCTGAATTCGGAATCTTAAAAACTGATGCCGAAAATTACATCACTTCCTTCATCGAAAAACCACATGTGAGTTTGTTACCCGAATGGACTTCTGAAGTCAGTGAAGAATCTCAAGCTGAAGGCAAACATTATTTGGCGTCGATGGGAATTTATATTTTCAATAAAGATTTATTGGTGGAATTAATGAAAAATCCTGACACCAAAGATTTTGGAAAAGAAATTATTCCGCAAGCGATTGGCAAACAAAAAATATTAAGTTATCAATATGAAGGCTATTGGACCGACATTGGAAACATTGATTCATTCTTTGAAGCCAATTTAGGTTTAACGGATGATATTCCGAAGTTTAATTTATTTGACAATTCGAGTAAAATTTACACTCGCGCCAGGGTTTTGCCACCAACAAAAATCACCGGTTCGTCTACCGTTGACAAATCTGTTATTGCCGAAGGTTGTATACTGAATGGCGCTACTGTTGAACATTCGGTTATAGGCATTAGAAGTCGCGTAGGTTATGGTTCAACCGTAATCAATTCGTATTTAATGGGAAATGATTATTACCAAAATCTGGAAGAAATCAGAACCAATTCTTTACATGGCGTTATCAACATAGGTATTGGCGAACGTTGTTTTATTAACAACACCATCGTCGACAAAGATTGTAGAATCGGCAATGACGTCCGACTTAACGGCGGAAAACATTTAGAAGATACCGATACAGAATTATACACGATAAAAGACGGCATTATCGTCGTCAAAAAAGGCGCTATACTTCCTGATGGTTTTACTGTATAAAATAAAAAACACTCCAAAAGAGTGTTTTTTTATTATTGCATTGTCAAATAATTGTAGATTTTTTGTCCTTGTAAATTATCTAATTTGGCTTTCTTTTGCATACTCAAAACAATCGGTTTCCATTGTTCGGCATTGAAATCACTTGCCTTATACAGAGAATGACATTTGGCGCAATTATTTTCGTAAAGCGATTTTCCTTCCGCTAATTCCGGAGTCATAACTGTGGCTATTGTAACTTCTTCTTTTTTTACTTCCGTTGTCGCGACAGCCGTTTTCGAGGCACAAGAATAAATAATCGTGGCTAAAACAGCCAAGGCAAGTACTTTATATTTCATATTTTTTTGTTAATGGTTGAAGTAAATGTAAAAAAAAATCCCAACCGTTAATGATTGGGATTTTCTTTTAATCAAAACTTAAGTTTTATATTATCCTTTCACGTCCATCAATTCTACATCAAAAATCAAAGTCGCATCCGGTGGAATTACACCACCAGCGCCGCTTGAACCGTAACCCAAATAAGACGGAATCACAAAACGCGCTTTGTCACCTACTTGCAACAAGGCGATTCCTTCGTCCCAACCTTCAATTACGTGACCTTTTCCTAAAGGGAATTCGATTGGTTTTTTGCGAGGATACGAACTGTCAAATACTTTTCCGCTTTCTAATGAACCTTGGTAATGAACAGAAACTGTTTTGCCATTTTCCGCTTGTTTACCATTTCCTTTTTGGATGAATTTGTAACGCAAACCGCTTTCCGTTTTTTCAAAACCGGCGGCTAATTTTTCCATTGATTCTTCGGCTTGCTTTTTAGCCTCTTCTATTCTTCTTTGTCTTGAACCTTCAAAAGTTCTGAACGCTTCAATCGCATTCCATTTTTGAGCTTCATCACCTACTCTAACGATTTCCAAAGTTTCTATGGAATCGCCTTGTGCTACTGCGTCAACAATATCTTGTCCTTCCACTACGTGACCAAAAACAGTGTGTTTTCCGTCTAACCAAGTTGTTGGAACGTGTGTGATAAAAAATTGAGAACCGTTACTTCCCGGACCGGCATTGGCCATTGACAAAACGCCTGGTTTATCGTGTTTTAACGTTGGGTGAAATTCATCATCAAAGTTATAACCAGGACCGCCGGTTCCAATACCTTGCGGACAACCGCCTTGAACCATAAAATCCGGAATTACTCTGTGGAATTTTAATCCGTCGTAGTATGGTTTTCCCATCGGACGTGCTGAATTCTCTAATTGTCCTTCGGCTAAGCCTACAAAGTTTCCAACCGTTCCCGGTGTTAAATCGTGTGTTAGTTTAACTAAAATCGAACCTTTGTTCGTGTTGAATTTAGCGTATATTCCGTTTTCCATTGTACTATTTTTTTAAAAATCTGGTGCAAAGGTACTATATTATATTGTAAATTTGGTTACTGAAAATCCAAAACGATTTAGCCCATAACAATTGAAATCAATGGAAAACAATCCTGACTACAGAGCAGTAAACAAACAAACTTGGAACCATAAAACGGATGTTCACATTGCTTCCGAGTTTTATGATGTTGAAGGTTTTTTGAATGGAAAATCGGCTTTAAACGATATTGAATTACCCTTATTAGGCGATGTTTCCGGTAAAAAGATATTGCATTTGCAATGTCATTTTGGACAAGACACTATTTCATTGGCCAGAATGGGTGCCAAAGCCACCGGTGTTGATTTATCGGACAAAGCCATTGAGCGTGCTCGAGAATTTGCTCAAAAACTAAATCTAGATGTGACTTTTGTTTGTTGTGACATTTATGACGCACCAACTTTAATTGACGAAAAATTCGACATCGTTTTTACGAGTTATGGTACTATCGGTTGGTTTCCCGATTTGGAGAAATGGGCGAATGTTGTTTCGCATTTTTTAAAGCCGAATGGAAAATTTGTCATGGCTGATTTTCATCCCGTGGTTTGGATGTTTGACAATGATTTTGAAACCGTTTTTTATCATTATTTTAATGTGGAACCGATAGTGGAAAGCGAAACCGGAACTTACGCCGACCGCGAAGCAGAAATAGCCACAAAAACCATCACTTGGAACCATCCGATTTCTGAAATTTTAAATAGTTTAATTCAAAGCGGTTTGGAAATCAATTCGTTTAACGAATATGACTATTCGCCTTATAATTGTTTTAATAAAACAGTAGAATTTGAGAAAGGGAAGTTCCGAATTAAACCATTGGAGAATAAAATCCCGATGGTGTATTCGATTTTGGCTTCGAAAAAATAAATTTCTAATACATGCTGAAACCCTAGCCCCGATAGAAGTGGAAATCCTTTTGGATTATCCTGTAGCAAAGCGGAAGGAAAATACAATAAGATTGGAACGGATAGCGGGAAATAGCTTCTAAAAAAACTTCTTTCTATATTTGCCCCATGCGAATAGACATCATTACCATATTACCTGATTTATTGCGAAGTCCTTTTGAAGGCTCGATTATGAAACGCGCCATCGAAAAAGAATTGGTGGAAGTTCATTTTCACAATTTAAGAGACTATACAACCAACAAACAAAAAAGCGTTGACGATTACCAATTTGGCGGCGGCGCAGGAATGGTCATGATGGTACAACCAATAGATGATTGTATCACGCATTTGAAAAGCCAAAGAACCTACGACGAAATCATTTACATGTCGCCTGACGGAGAAACGCTGAACCAAAAAATGGCCAATACGATGTCGATGTATGAGAATATTATCATCCTTTGCGGGCATTACAAAGGCGTTGACCAACGCGTTCGCGATCATTTTATTACCAAAGAAATCTCGATAGGCGATTATGTACTTTCGGGAGGCGAAATTGGTGCGATTGTGTTTTGCGATGCGATTATCCGACTGATTCCGGGTGTTTTGAGTGATGAAACGTCGGCTTTAACGGATAGTTTCCAGGACAATTTATTATCGGGACCAATATATACCCGACCAGCCGATTACAAAGGTTGGAAAGTGCCGGAAGTATTGACCAGCGGTCATTTTGCCAAAATTGACAAATGGCGCGAAGACATGGCGTATGAGCATACCAAAAAAAGAAGACCTGATTTACTCGAAGACTAATTATGGAAAAACCGATTGTTACTGCTTTGTTGGCTTACGGAATGTCGGGCAAAGTTTTTCACGCACCGTTTTTGGCGACCAACAAAGGTTTTGAGCTTTATGCGGTTTTGGAACGAAATGAGAAGAAAGCTGTAAACGATTATCCTGAAATCATCAGTTTTTCTGCTATTGACGAATTACTTTCGGATGAAAAGATAGAATTAGTAGTAATCAACACGCCGAATAATACTCATTTCGATTATGCTAAACAGGCTTTAGAATCAGGCAAACATGTCTTAATTGAAAAACCCGCAACCACAACTCCGGAAGAATTTGAAATCCTTTTGGCTTTAGCCGAAAAAGTAAACCGGAAAGTTTTTGTTTACCAAAACCGACGTTGGAGCAGTGATATTACTGCTGCAAGAGAAATTATCAACTCAGGAAAATTAGGCGACGTTATCGAAATACATTTGCGATTTGACCGATATCGTCCAACTATTAGTGCTAAAACTTTTAAAGAAACCCCGATTCCAAGTAGCGGTATTTGGTATGATTTAGGTTCGCATTTGATTGACCAGGCGATTTCTATTTTTGGAAAACCTGTCAGTCATTATAGAAGTAAAAACAGCTATCGCGAAAACTCGTTAGTCGATGATTTTGCGTTTATGCATATCGTTTTTCCAAATAAAGTCAATGTGTTTATCACCACGAGTATGTTGGTTTCCGATGCACAAGCCGGAATTGTAATTCACGGCACCAAAGGCAGTTTCATCAAAGAATTTTGCGACGAACAGGAAAATCAGTTGATTGACGGCATGTCACCATTGGATTCAAATTTTGGTAATGAAAAGCCCAATAAAGAAGGGAAACTGACTTACATCAATGCCAATAATGAAACTATAGTTGAATCAATTCCGTCAATTAAAGGAAACTTCAATGCTTTGTTTGATGAAGTTTATGAAAGCATTCGCAAGAGGAAATCTTTCTCAATTGACAATCAAGACATTATAGAACAATTAAAACTCCTAACTTAGGATAAAAAAACTCATAATTCATAACTCATAATTCGTAATTCTTTTTTATATTTGCACCCACATTTGACTAACCTCTGGCGAAAACCGTGAATGTTGCTCAGATTTCAAACCATAATAGTCTTAAAAATGGCAAATTTAGTAGATTTCGTTAACAACGAATTATCAACAAAAAAAGATTTCCCTTTATTCGGAGCTGGTGATACAATCACTGTATACTACGAAATTAAAGAGGGTGAAAAAACAAGAACTCAGTTTTTCAAAGGAGTTGTAATCCAAAGAAAAGGTGCAGGATTGACTGAAACTTTTACCATCCGTAAAATGTCTGGCGCAGTTGGTGTAGAGCGTATCTTCCCAGTAAACATGCCGGCTTTACAAAAAGTTGAAGTAAACCAAAGAGGTAAAGTTAGAAGAGCTCGTATCTACTACTTTAGAGAACTTACCGGTAAAAAAGCAAAAATCAAAGAAAGAAGAAGATAATTCTAAACTTTGTACTTATAAAAACGCCTCGATATTATCGGGGCTTTTTTATGTTTAAAAATTAGTCTAAAAAATTGTCATTTTGCTATTTTAAGTTGCGCTAATTATCAATTTACTAATTTAAACCTCGCATATTATCAATTTGACAATTCAATCGATTTCGTTCAAAACCAATGGAGCGTAATCGTGATTTACTTATATTTGCATGGCTTGAAAATGAACGTTTTCGACCAAAAAGCAACTACAAACTAAACGTTACGAATATAAAACAATACCAATGATACAAAATTCTAAAATCCACTACACGCTTACTGATGAAGCGCCGATGTTGGCTACTCATTCGTTTTTACCAATAGTACAAGCCTTTACGGCGCCTGCCAATATTGACATTGAATTGAGGGATATTTCTCTTGCGGGCAGAATATTATCTAATTTCCCTGATTATTTAAAAGAAGATCAAAAAGTAAGCGATGCTTTATCAGAGTTGGGCCAATTGGCTACAACGCCGGAAGCAAACATTATAAAATTACCTAACGTATCTGCTTCTATCCCACAATTAACTGATGCTATTGCAGAGTTACAAGCACACGGATTTGCCATTCCGAACTATCCTGACAATCCTAAAAACGATGAAGAAAAAGCGATAAAAGCTAGTTATGCTAAAGTACTAGGTTCAGCAGTAAATCCGGTTTTACGTGAAGGAAACTCTGATCGCAGAGCACCAAAAGCGGTTAAAAATTACGCCAAAGCCAATCCGCATTCCATGGGCGCTTGGTCGAAAGATTCTAAAACCAAGGTGGCTTTTATGAACGAAGGCGATTTCTACGGCACTGAAAAATCAGTAACGGTAGCCAATGCTTCTCAGTTCAAAATAGAATTCGTTGGAAAAGATGGTTCGATAAAAGAATTAAAAGGATTAGGCGCTTTGAAAGCCGGTGAAGTGATTGATTCCTCAGTAATGAATTTAAAAGCATTGAAAGCTTTTGTTTCTGCCACTATTGAAGAGGCGAAAGCAGCTGGTGTTCTAATTTCGGCTCACTTGAAAGCAACGATGATGAAAGTTTCCGATCCAATTATTTTCGGTGCAATTGTCGAAGTTTATTTCGCTGATGTTTTCACCAAATACGCAGATGTTTTCAAATCATTAGGCTACAAAGCGGATAATGGTTTAGGTGATTTGTATGTAAAAATTGTCGGTCATCCGCAAGAAGCTGAAATTACAGCCGCAATCGAAAATGCAATCGCCAACGGACCAGCCATTGCTATGGTAAATTCTGATAAAGGAATCACGAATTTTCACGTACCATCAGACGTAATCGTTGATGCTTCAATGCCGGCAATGATTCGCACTTCTGGACAAATGTGGAACAAGGAAGGAAAAGCACAAGATACTATCGCTTTAATTCCGGACAGATGTTATGCCGGTCTTTATGTCGCAACTATTGAAGATTGTAAAACCAACGGCGCATTAGACCCAAGAACTATGGGATCAGTTCCAAATGTTGGTTTAATGGCCCAAAAAGCAGAAGAATACGGTTCACACGACAAAACTTTCCAGGCAGATGTGGAAGGAACAATCAGAGTTTTAGATGCGGAAGGAAATGTATTTATGGAACAAGCGGTTGAAGCCGGAGACATTTTCAGAATGTGTCAGACTAAAGATGCGCCAATTCAAGACTGGGTAAAACTAGCCGTAAACAGAGCTCGTTTGTCTGCAACACCGGCTATTTTCTGGTTAGATGAAAACAGAGCACATGATAGAGAAATTATCAAAAAGGTAAATTTATATTTAAAAGATTATGATACCAATGGATTAGACATCCGTATCATGAATCCGATTGACGCTACTAAATTAACATTGGACAGAATCCGCAAAGGATTAGACACTATTTCAGTAACCGGAAACGTATTGCGTGATTATTTAACCGATTTATTCCCGATTTTAGAGGTAGGAACTTCGGCCAAAATGTTATCAATCGTTCCTTTAATGAATGGCGGTGGTTTATTTGAAACCGGAGCCGGTGGTTCAGCTCCAAAACACATTGAGCAATTTATTGAAGAAGGTTATTTGCGTTGGGACTCTTTGGGCGAATTTTTAGCCTTAGGCGCTTCTTTAGAACATTTAGCCCAAACCCAAAACAATCCGAAAGCGATGGTTTTAGCAGAAGCTTTAGACGTAGCTACCGAGAAATTCTTAGCTACTGACAAATCTCCGGCGCGTAAAGTTGGCCAAATAGACAACAGAGGTTCTCACTTTTACTTAGCCATGTATTGGGCAGAAGCTTTAGCTTCTCAAACAAAAGACACCGAATTACAAGCTAAGTTTACTCAAATTGCAGGTGAATTGAACGCTAACGAAGCTACCATTAATGAAGAATTGATTGGAGCGCAAGGTAAACCTCAACAAATTGGAGGTTATTACCAACCCTCAAAGGAGTTGACGGAAAAAGCGATGCGTCCGAGTGGCACTTTTAATGCAATTCTATCAAAATTGGTATAATGCTAATTGATATATTTATAAAAAAAGCGACTTAATTAAGTCGCTTTTTTTATTTCTGTTCTTGCAAACCGCCGTCGTCTTTTAGGATAACTAATTTGGCTTTTACACCCGTGGTTAGATTCCATTTATTGGTGGTTACCATGCCTTTCTTATCGTCAAAAATCACGAATTGGGCTGTATTCGGACCGGATTCTCCTTGGTTTAAAGCTTCGATTTCTATTTTGTTGATTCCTTCGTTTAAGTCTAAATACACTTCTTTGAAACTAACTTCTAATAAAATAGCATCAACCACAATTTTATCATTGAGCCAAATTCTAACCAAATCTCCGTCAGGCGCTTCGTGGTCTCTGCAAGCAATACTTATGACCTTAGAGCCTGTTTTAAATTGGCCTAAAAAACTATCACTTTTGAATTTTTCCAGAATTTCGCCATCACTACTTTTCCTATTCATTCTTTCCGTGTAGGGTTTTGAAGGATCTTCAAACTGCTCTTTCTCCATTATATTCTTCTCCTCTTCCGGCTTCTTTTTAAGCAAAGAAACATTCTCTAATAATTTGTCTTTCTTATCAAATATACTCGGATAAGTAATCGATTTTGAGGAAGTTGGAGCAATTTGCCCTGAAGGATTCGTAACAGGAGCTATTTTCAAAGTCTTCTTGGGTTGTTCAAATTGAGCTAACCCCTTAAAACTGAAAATTAATATAAATAATAGCGTAAAACCTGCCTTCATTATAACTTATTTTTGAATAGTGAAAATACTCAATTCTCTAAAAATTACCGCTTTCTATTAACCAAACCTTAACAAATGATTATGAGGAAATTACTAATTTTATTAAGAATTTTGTATTTCCTAAAGCCAAATTTATGCCAAAAAATATTTTCACTCCTATCTTTTTAATTTTATTAACGTTTCAACTCCATTCACAACAAAAATACACCATTAGTGGTTTAGTTTCTGATGGCAGAAATAAAGAAACATTAATTGGGGTTTCCTTGTATATAGAAGAAACAAAAACCGGACTAACCACCAATGAATACGGTTTTTATTCTATTACTTTGCCCAAAGGAAATTATACATTATCGGTTAGTTATGTGGGCTACAAAACCATAACAGAAACCATAGAACTTACTCAAGATACCCGGAAAAATTTCTTAATTACTGAAAGCAGCCAACAACTTGACGAAGTCGTAATTGTTCAAAACAGCAAACGCGTGGACGTCAGAAAGCCTGAAATGAGTGTCAACAAACTCACCATTCAGGAAATCAAAGAAATGCCGGTGATATTTGGTGAAGTCGACGTTATCAAATCGATATTAACGCTTCCGGGAGTTACCAATGCCGGTGAAGGACAATCGGGATTCAACGTTCGCGGAGGCGGTGCTGATCAGAACTTGGTTCTATTAGACGAAGCTACCATCTTTAATTCCTCGCATTTATTCGGTTTATTTTCGGTTTTTAATCCCGATGCCATTAAAGATTTGAAACTCTATAAAGGTGGCATTCCGTCAAGATACGGTGGTCGATTGTCTTCCATCTTAGACATTTACCAAAAAGAAGGAAACAAAGACTCTTTTCACATGAATGGCGGTATTGGACTTATTTCCAGTAGAATTTTAGCCGAAGGACCAATTGTAAAAGGAAAAGGTTCCTTCGTTTTTGCCGGAAGAGGTTCTTATGCACATCTATTTCTAAAACTGGCGGATAATCCAAACTCGGCTTATTTTTATGATTTGAACACCAAATTGAGTTATTCCATCAATGAAAAAAACAACATTTATCTTTCGGGATATTTTGGTAGAGATGTGTTCCAACTGAACAATAGTTTTGTCAACACTTATGGAAATGCGGTTCTCAATTTTAGATGGAATCATTTGTTTTCAGACAAATTGTTCTCCAATATGTCGATGATTTATTCTGATTATTATTACGGTCTCAAATTAGACATCATTGGATTTAATTGGGATAGCGGAATCAAAAACTACAATTTCAAATACGATTTCAAACATTATTTGACTAACAAACTCAAACTTACTTACGGTATACAAACCCATTATTACGATTTCAATCCGGGTAAAATTGAGCCTACCAGTGAAGAATCAGGTATTAATGCAGACCAATTGGAGAAAAAATATGCTTTAGAAAATGCCGTTTATTTAGATGCGGAACACCAAATTTCTAAAAACCTTGCCCTTTCTTATGGTCTTCGATTTAGTTCGTTTCTGCGTTTGGGCCAACAAACGATGAATACTTATGCCAACAATCAACCGGTGACATTTAATTCCCAATTTTTAATCTACGAAAGTGCAGAACCCACCGGAACTGTTAGTTATGGTAAAAATGAAACGATAGCGAATTTTGAAAACCTGGAACCTCGTTTTGCCATTGCTTACACCTTAAATGAAGACCAGTCTGTAAAAGCCAGTTATAACCGAATGTCGCAGTATTTGCATTTGATTTCAAATACGCAATCGCCAACACCTTTGGATGTTTGGGCACCAAGTGACCAATATTTGAAACCTCAGATTTTAGACCAAGTAGCTTTAGGTTATTTCCGAAATATAAGCGATGATTTGTATTCACTTGAAGTCGAAACTTTTTTCAAAAAAATTAAAAATCGTGTCGATTATATTGACGGAGCCAATTTAATAGCCAACGAAGCTATTGAAAGAGTGGTCTTGAACGGAAAAGCAAGAGCTTACGGATTAGAAGTCTTGTTCCGAAAAAACTCAGGTCGTTTCAAAGGTTGGGTTTCTTATACGTTGTCAAGATCAGAACAGCAAGTTGACGGAAGAACTCCGGAAGAAATCGGAATTAACAACGGCAGATGGTATAGAACCGGCTTTGACAAAATGCACAATTTGGCGGTGGTAGCGAATTACAAATTAAATGAAAAATGGCGTTTTAGTTCCAATTTCACTTTGCAAACCGGACAACCTGTGACCTTTCCAACCGGACAATATGAATACCAAGGCATCACAGTTCCGATTTTTAGCTCCAGAAACGAAAACAATTTACCCTTGTACCATCACTTAGATGTCTCGGCTACTTTGACACCAAGAAAAAACAAAGGCAGAAAATGGCAAAGCGAATGGGTTTTCGGGATTTACAACATCTACAACCGAATGAATTCCGCCTCTATTACCTTCAGACAAAATCAAGAAACCGGTAATAATGAAGCCATCAGATTGTCTATTTTCGGAATTGTGCCAAGTGCTACTTATAACATTAAATTTTAAACTATGAAAACCATATATTTTAGTTTGCTGATTGTCCTTTTTTCATTCACCTCTTGTGAAAAAGTCATTGATGTTGACTTATCAACTTCGGAACCAAGGTTAGTAATTGAAGCCTCCATTCAGTGGCTTAACGGAACTCCCGGAAACGAACAAATCGTCAAACTTTCCACTACGACAGATTACTTCTCCGGTGAAATTCCACCGGTTACTGATGCGGTAGTTTACATTACTAACAGTTCCAATGTCGTTTTCAATTTTACCCAAGATACAGAACTCGGAATTTATAAATGCCTTAATTTTATTCCCGTGGTGAATGAAACTTACACTTTAACCGTTATCTATGAAGGCGAAACGTATACTTCTACAGAAAAACTCTTAGATACGCCAACGGTAACCCGAATCGAACAAGATGATGAAGGCGGGATTCTAGGCGATGAAGTTGAAGTGAAATTCTTTTTTGACGATTTAGTCAATGAAACCAATCACTATATGGTTAGAATTGATGATCCTTACAAAGTCATTCCAGAATACGGTGTGATTGAAGATCGTTTTTTTCAAAACAATGAAATGTTTGGTTTGTATTTTAGTGAAGATTTAAAACCAAACGATACTTTAAAATTCACTTTAAACGGAATTACCTTAAACTACTATAATTACATGGACATTTTATTGGAACAAACGGGTTCAAATAGTATGGGACCATTTTCTACACCAACCTCAACCGTAAGAGGAAATATAGTCAACCAAACCAATTTCAACAATTTTGCTTTGGGTTATTTCCGACTGAGTAAAACCGAAATTTCAGAGTATATCATTCAGTAAGAAGCACAAAATACTAAGTGTTTTTTAATTACTTTTACCGTAGGAACTTTATGCTTCCGACAGCTAACTCATTACTCAAAAAATGTCATCACATCACATCGTTCGCGACGACCAAGAACCGGCTTTAATTATTGCCAATGGAGAAGCTTGTAGCGCTGAACTATTAGGACAATTGCTTGAATGGTCACCATTGGTCATAGTCTTAGATTCTGCTATTGAACGGGTTTTAGAATTAGGGATTAAAGTTGATGTATTATTAGGCGATTTTGACCGAGGTTTTGATGCTGACTATTACAAAGAAAAACAATATCCGATTGAAATTGTGTACGCGCCCAACCAAGACAAAACTGATTTGGAAAAAGCCTTTGACTATTTAATCGAAAAAGGACATAAAGCAGCGAATGTCATTTGGGCCACCGGAAAACGTGCCGATCACACCATCACTAATTTAACGAACATCGTTGCTTACCGAAATAAACTGAAAGTGGTTATTTTGGACGACCATTCCAAAGTGTTCTTATTACCCAATACTTTTGAAAAATGGTACACAGAAAACACCATTATTTCACTGATTCCCATCGGAAAAGTAAGCGGCATTACCACTCGAAATCTTTTCTATTCATTGACCCAGGAAGAATTGACCATCGGTTACCGAACCGGAAGCAGCAACCACGTTACCACAGACGGAATTGTGTCAATTTCCCATACCGAAGGCGATTTATTGCTGATGGAATGTTGGGACTAATTAAAAAAACAACCCTTGAAAACTCAAAACAGTTCAGAAAAAACTACTTTACATCCTAGAAATCCACACCGATTTCGATACGATTTTGAAGCCTTGATCAAAGTTTGTCCGGAGTTGAAAAGTTTTGTTCATACCAACGAACACAAAATAGGCTCGAGCGATAGCGAACAGTCGAAGCAAACCGTGGATTTCAGTAATCCTGATGCTGTAAAAGCACTGAATAAAGCCTTACTGATTTTCCATTACGACATTCAAAATTGGGATATTCCTGCCAACTATCTTTGTCCGCCAATTCCCGGAAGAACTGATTATATTCATTACATCGCAGATTTATTGGCTACAACAAATAACGGAATCATTCCTGAAGGCGAAACTGTAGTCGGTTTGGACATTGGTATTGGTGCCAATTGCATTTATCCGATTATAGGAAATAGCGCTTATGGCTGGAGTTTTGTTGGTACTGATATCGATGAAAAAGCGCTTCAAAATTGCAAAAAAATTATCGCTGAAAACCCAAAGTTAATTGATGCCATTAGTTTACAATTACAAGTCGAACCAAGATTTATTTTCAAAAACATTATTTTGCCCGAAGACAAATTTGCTTTCACCATTTGCAATCCGCCCTTTCACAACTCGGCTGAAGAAGCGGCAAAAAGTGCGTTGCGCAAAGTGAATACTTTAAATGATAAAAAGACCTCAAATCCCGTTTTAAATTTTGATGGTCAAAATGCAGAATTGTGGTGTAATGGTGGCGAAATCGGATTTATTACCCAAATGATTTATGAAAGTGCCAAATATCCGTTACAATGTTTATGGTTTACGACTTTGGTTTCCAAAAAAGACAATTTGAAAAGCATTTATAAAACGCTAAATAAAGTTAGCGCCGCCGAAATCAAAACCATTGATATGGCGCAAGGCCAAAAGATAAGCCGCTTGGTCGCATGGACATTTCTTTCGCCAAAACAACAAACCGAAATGATTAATTCGTTAAACTTATGAGTAACCCAAAAATAGAAATCCTCAAATCAGAAATCCTTTCAGACAATTGGTATGTGCTCCGAAAAATCACTTACAACTATCTCAAAAAAGACGGCAATTGGGAAACGCAAATTCGCGAAGCATATGACCGAGGAAATGGCGCCACGATTTTGTTATATAACAAAAAAGCTAAAACGGTAATCTTAACACAACAATTCCGCTTACCAACTTATGTCAATGGCAACGAAACCGGAATGATGGTAGAAGCCTGCGCCGGATTATTAGACAAAGACAACGCCGAGGAATGCATCAGAAGAGAAACTGAAGAAGAAACCGGTTATCAAATTTCAGCTGTAGAAAAACTATTTGAAGTTTATATGTCGCCAGGTTCCGTTACCGAAATTGTCCATTTCTTTGCTGCCGAATATACCAAGGACATGAAAGTCAATGATGGTGGCGGAATACAAGAAGAACAAGAAAACATCGAAGTTTTAGAGCTCAATTTTGACCAAGCTTACAACATGATTGCGTCAGGCGAAATCAAAGATGCGAAGACAATTATGTTATTACAATATGCAAAAATCAATGGTTTAGTTTAAATTTTATTCTTTGTAACTTAGCCACTCAGCAACATAGTAACTTGCTCCGCTGCGCTCTACACAATTCGCACTGCGTGCTCGGGTTAGCCACAAATTATTTATTATGAAATTCCAAGTCGTATCCGAATACCAACCTACCGGTGACCAACCACAAGCCATTGACAAATTAGTCAAAGGGATTGTTAGTGGTGAAAAATACCAAACGCTTTTAGGTGTTACCGGTTCCGGAAAGACATTTACTATGGCAAATGTGATTCAGGAAGTCGAGAAACCGACTTTGGTTTTGGCTCACAATAAAACCTTGGCCGCGCAATTGTATTCGGAGTTTAAGCAATTTTTTCCGAACAATTCCGTACAGTATTTTGTGTCTTATTACGACTATTACCAACCCGAAGCTTACATTCCGGTTACCGGCGTTTTTATCGAAAAAGATTTATCCATCAATGACGAATTAGAAAAACTGCGTTTAAGCACTACTTCTGCCCTATTATCCGGCCGTAGAGATGTTTTGGTTGTGGCTTCTGTTTCTTGTTTGTATGGTATCGGAAATCCGGTGGAATTTCAAAAAAATGTAATTTCGATAGACAAAGGTCAAGTGATTTCTCGCACCAAATTATTACACCGCTTAGTCCAAAGTTTATACTCCAGAACCGAAGTAGAATTCACACCCGGAACTTTCAGAATCAAAGGCGACACCGTGGAAATTTTCCCAAGTTATGCGGACGAACCTTTTCGCGTGCATTTCTTTGGCGATGAAATTGAAGAAATTGAAGCTTTTGATCCAAAAACCGCGAAAGTTTTTGAACGCTACGAAAAACTGAATATTTATCCCGCCAATATGTTTGTAACGTCACCCGATGTTTTGCAATCAGCAATTTGGGATATCCAACAAGATTTGGTCAAACAAGTCGATTATTTTAAAGAAGTCGGCAAACATCTTGAAGCCAAACGTTTAGAAGAGCGTACCAATTTCGATTTGGAAATGATACGCGAATTGGGTTATTGCTCCGGCATTGAGAATTACTCAAGATATTTAGACCGTCGACTTCCGGGAACACGACCTTTCTGTTTACTCGATTATTTTCCCGATGACTATTTGATGGTTGTCGATGAAAGTCACGTAACAATTTCGCAAGTACATGCCATGTATGGTGGTGATAGAAGTCGGAAAGAGAATTTGGTCGAATATGGTTTCCGATTACCGGCTGCGATGGACAACCGTCCGTTAAAGTTTGAGGAATTTGAGAGTATGCAAAACCAAGTCGTTTATGTTTCGGCAACACCTGCAGATTATGAATTGCAAAAATCGGAAGGCATTTATGTGGAACAAGTGATTCGTCCAACAGGATTATTGGATCCGATTATTGAAGTACGGCCGAGTTTGAACCAAATTGATGATTTAATCGAAGAAATTCAGTTGCGTTGCGAAGCCGATGAACGCGTTTTGGTCACCACCTTAACCAAAAGAATGGCGGAAGAACTGACCAAATATTTAACCAAAGTTTCGATTCGTTGTCGATACATTCACTCAGATGTTGATACTTTGGAACGGGTAGAAATCATGCAAGATTTGCGCAAAGGTTTGTTTGATGTTTTAATTGGTGTAAACTTACTCCGTGAAGGTTTAGATTTACCCGAAGTATCGTTGGTTGCGATTTTAGATGCAGATAAAGAAGGTTTTTTGCGAAGTCATCGCTCTCTGACGCAAACCGTTGGACGCGCTGCGCGAAACGTCAACGGCAAAGCGATTTTGTACGCTGATAAGATTACCAACAGTATGCAAAAAACCATAGACGAAACCAATTATCGTCGGGAAAAACAAAGCGCTTACAACACTTTACACGGTTTGGAACCAAAAGCATTGAATAAAAGCTTAGGAAATGCTTTGAGTAGCAACTCTGTTTCTACACAATATTTTGAAGATAAAATTGCCAAAGCTGCCGAACCCGAAAGCCTTTATTTATCCAAACCCGAAATCGAAAAAAAAATCCGTGACGCCCGAAAAGCGATGGAAAAAGCGGCTAAAGATTTAGACTTTATGCAAGCGGCAAAGTTTCGCGATGAGATTCATGCGTTGCAGAGTAAATTAGCGATCACTTAATCGAAAGCTATGAAAAGTATTTTTACCAATAAGTCAGAAACCCCAAACGAAGTCCAACTTCAGGAAGCTTTAGGTAAAACTTATGTTTATTGGCAAACTTTTGCAGAACATACCAAAAAATTATATCCAAAAGCCATCTGTGAATGGAACTTCTCAAACGAGAAATTCGGTTGGAGTCTCAGAATTAAGGACAAAAAAAGAGTGATTATTTACTTACTGCCAAGGGATAACTTCTTTAAAGTCGCCTTTGTTTTTGGTCAAAAAGCCACTGATGAAATTATGACAAGTAACATCTCTGAATCCATAAAAAAAGAACTGTTAGCCACTAAAGTACATGCTGAAGGTCGTGGCATTCGAATCGACATTAAAGATGAAACTTTACAAAATGATATATTAAATCTCATTGAAATAAAGATCAACCATTAAATAAAAAAGCGTCCTGATTTAGGACGCTTTTTTCATTTACAAGATATCAATCAATCGCTTCGGCTTGGGTAATGCTTCTTGTTTTTTAGGCAAGGTTATCCATAATACTCCGTTCTCATAATTGGCATTGATATCCTCTGTATTCACCGTTTCAGGTAAAGTAAAGGCTCTTCTGAAAGCCGCATAACTAAACTCTCTTCGGGTATATCTTCCGTTATCGTCTTTTTGTTCGTTTTCTGTTTTAACTTCAGAAGAAATAGTCAAAACATTGTGGTCGATTTCAATCACAAAATCGTCCTTAACTTTTCCGGGCGCGGCCAATTCTAAACTGTAATTAGTATCCGTTTCCTTAATGTTAACCGCCGGTATGTTAGTTTGTAAATTTTGGAAACCTCCAAACCAGTCCGGTTTCAAAAACTCATCAATGATTGATGGAAAATTGTTGTAATTTCTTTTAACTAAATTCATGGTTGTAAAAATTTAATGTTAAACACTCTTTTTACAACTGAAAAAACAAAGGATATACCAAGGCTATTTTTAAGCCATTTTGGCAACACAACAAAGTTCAAAAATGAAATTTTGACGTATTTAAGAATTCTTTAACTGACTAAATATCAGTTTAACTGCTCTTGAAAAACTTCGAGTAAAAACTCAGGAGAAATCATTTTGGTTGGAGAAATTGCCATGGCTTTCAATACCCGTTTGATGGCATGCGGATTCAATCCCATGTTGATCCCGATTTCGTGTATTTTAATTTGTTCACGTTCGTGTAACACTCCATCACAATGCATTAGCAAAGCCAATCTGTAGAATTGTTGGATACGCTCAAACTCCGTTTTAATAACTGTAGGATAGTTTTCGTGATGAAACAAGGCTTTAAAATCTTCTTGAGTTACCTGAAGTTCATCGGCAATCATTGTTAGAAAAAGAAACTCCCTTTCATGCAGTCTTCCGTCAACCACAGAAAAAGCAATCATTTCAGACAATAAAGCTAATTTTTCTTCGTATTTGTTCATCAATAAATTATTTTTTTGCTAAAATATGATTTTTTGCCAAATGTTAATCATTTATTTTTTAACATTGATACCTGTATAATTTTACTTAATTTTACTTTTTTAAATTTTAGGAATATCATGAAAATATTAAAAATAGTATTTGTTTGTCTTCTCTTTTTTAGCGTTGGAGCCAATGCACAATTCGGCAATCCCAATGGTGGTCAAGGCATGAATAGAAACAACAGAATGCAAAGTCCGCAATCAACCCCAAGAGAATTGACTCCGGCAGAGATTGAAAAAAACAGAACCAAACAAGTGGACAGTTATATGTCGGTTTTAAAAACTGATTTGACCCTTGACGAGCTACAATATATTGCGATTAAAAATGAAATGATTAATAACAGTAAGCGAATAGATATTGTAATAAAAAGCGAATACTCAGACGAAGAAAAAGCAGCCGAAATAAAATCCATTCAAGAAAATATGGAGAAAACCATATTGGGCTATCTAAGTGCTTCTCAAAAGGAAAAATACGCTTTACTAAAAACTCAAAAATCGGAGAAGAAGAAAAAAA
The DNA here is from genome assembly GCF_002482945.1 of Flavobacterium sp. UBA7682. Lineage (NCBI taxonomy): Bacteria > Pseudomonadati > Bacteroidota > Flavobacteriia > Flavobacteriales > Flavobacteriaceae > Flavobacterium > Flavobacterium sp. UBA7682. The sequence goes on along the minus strand of NZ_DLGY01000044.1, from coordinate 83,150 downwards.
AGACTCGAGGCAATGCCGAACAGAGCGAAGATAAAGAAAAGGAAAAAGAAAAGGAAAAAGAAACTGATTCCAATAATTAATCATTTTGAAAACTATTTTTTTGCTCTTATTTGGCTTTATTTTTTTTCAGTCAAATGCTCAGGAAAGTACTGCCAGCAAGCAAGTTTCAACTTTTACTATCGAAGCACCACAACTCAAAAGCAACAAAAAAATCTGGGTGTATTTGCCTAAAGATTATTCGGCTTCCGCCAAAAAATATCCTGTCATTTACATGCATGATGCTCAAAACCTTTTTGACGCCAAGACTTCTTATGTGGGCGAATGGAATGTAGATGAAACTCTAGATAGTATCAATGCACAAGTAATAGTAATCGGAATCGAACATGGTGGCGATAAACGAATTGAAGAATTAACACCTTATCCACACCCAAAATATGCCGGTGGTAAAGCTGATGCTTATTTGGATTTTATCGTCAAAACTTTAAAACCGAAAGTTGACGCAACTTACCGAACCAAAACCAATGCAAAGAACACAGCCATTATGGGCAGTTCTTTGGGCGGATTGGTTTCATTTTATGCCGCTTTAAAATATCCGGAAGTGTTTGGAAAAGTCGGTTGCTTCTCACCTTCTTTTTGGTTTAACCGAAAAGACATCAACGATTTGTTATCAAAAACAGAAACCTTCAAAACCAAAGTTTATTTCTTATGTGGTGATAATGAAGGCGATGCCGATGTGATTCCCGATATGGAAAACGTAGAAAAATGGGTCAATACCAAGCGTTGTGAATGCAAAAAACTCAACAAAAAAGTAATTGTCAAAGGCGGGCAACACAACGAAAAATTGTGGCGCGAAAATTTTAAAAAGGCGTACCTTTGGCTTTTCTAATTTAAGACAAATGAACAACAACGATATATTTAAAAAATTACGTGTTGCGCTTCAACTGCGCGATGACCAAATAGTAGAAATCATGCAATTGGTGGATTTCAGAATTTCTGCGGCCGAATTGGGTGCTTTTTTCCGAGCTACCGATCATCCGAAATACATGGATTGTGGCGACCAAGTGTTGCGCAATTTCTTAAACGGTTTGGTCATTCATTTGCGCGGCACCAAAGAAGAACCGAAGAATGCGATGGATGTGATTAAACAAAATCAGGCCGAGGTTAAGAAAAATGTTGCTGAAAAGCCGAAAACAGAGTTCAAAGAAAAAACGGAATTCAAGGCTAAACCTAAAACAGATTTCAAAAAGACCCGAGGCAAAGCCGAACAGAGCGGAGCTAAACCTTTTAACCCCAGAGACAAAAAGCAAGCGCCAAAAGTCCAAGTGGTGGAAAAAGTCCAATATAAAAACGGTAAAAACAAAAAATCCTGAGTTGTCACTCAGGATTTTTTTATTCTAATCTTAATCTTTTTTGCTCTCTGGCGAGTAACGTATTTTTCAACAGCATTGCAATTGTCATTGGTCCAACGCCGCCAGGAACCGGTGTGATATACGAAGCTTTTTTGGATACAAATTCAAAATCGACATCACCGGTAATTCGGTAACCTCTTGGATCAGTATCATCGGCTACACGGGTAATACCTACGTCAATTACAACAGCATCATCTTTAATCATTTCGGCTTTCAGATAATTCGGCACACCTAAAGCCGTGATAATAATATCGGCTTGTGTGGTGATTTGGGCTATGTTTTTAGTGTAACTGTGTGTCAAGGTAACCGTTGAATTTCCCGGAAATCCTTTTCTGCCCATCAAAATACTCATTGGACGACCAACGATGTGACTTCTTCCGATGACAACGGTGTGTTTTCCTTTGGTTTCTACGTTGTATCGTTCCAATAATTCCAGAATTCCAAATGGCGTCGCCGGAATAAAAGTCGTCATGTCCAAAGCCATTTTTCCGAAGTTTTCCGGGTGAAAACCATCAACATCTTTACTTGGGTCAATCGCCATCAAAACCCTTTGGGTATCAATTTGCTCCGGCAAAGGCAACTGCACGATGAAACCATCGATGTCGTCATTCTCGTTGAGTTCTTTAATCTTCTTCAACAACTCCGTTTCCGAAGTAGTGCTTGGCATTTTTACCAAAGTCGATTCAAAACCAACCAATTCACAGGCTTTTACTTTGCTCCCAACGTAAGTCAAACTCGCACCGTCATTACCGACAATTACTGCAGCCAAATGCGGTACTTTCTCACCATTGGCTTTCATTTTATTCACTTCAGCCATGATTTCTGCTTTGATGTCGTTGGAGACTTTCTTTCCGTCTAATAATTCCATGTAGCTATTTTGTTGTGTGTTGTTATAAAAAAATAAGACGCGATAAATCGCGTCTCTACATTATCTCATGCCTTTCATGCCGCCCATCATGCGCATCAAATTTTTGCCGCCACCGCCTTGCATCATCTTCATCATTTTGCTCATTTGGTCAAATTGCTTGAGCAATTGGTTGACTTGCTCTATTTTGGTTCCGGAACCTTTGGCAATCCTGTTTTTTCTTTTCATATCAATGACAGCCGGTTTGGTTCTTTCCAATGGTGTCATCGAGTGAATGATAGCTTCAATATGTTTGAACGCATCGTCTTCAATTTCAACATCTTTCAATGCTTTTCCGGCACCGGGAATCATTCCAACTAAGTCTTTCATGTTCCCCATTTTTTTCACCTGTTGGATTTGGGCTAAGAAATCATCAAAACCAAATTCGTTTTTAGCGATTTTCTTTTGGAGTTTTCTCGCTTCTTCTTCATCGTATTGCTCTTGTGCTCTTTCTACTAAGGAAACAACGTCACCCATACCGAGGATTCTTTCCGCCATACGCGAAGGATAGAAAACATCGATGGCTTCCATTTTTTCACCGGTTCCGATGAATTTGATTGGTTTATCTACAACCGATTTAATCGAAATCGCAGCTCCACCGCGAGTATCACCATCTAGTTTGGTTAGAATAACACCGTCAAAATTCAATCTGTCATTAAACGCTTTTGCAGTATTCACCGCATCTTGACCTGTCATCGAATCAACTACAAACAAAGTCTCTTGTGGTTTGATGGCGGCATGCACATTGGCAATCTCGTTCATCATTTCCTCGTCAATGGCCAAACGACCGGCAGTATCGACAATGACTACATTAAATCCGTTTGATTTAGCATATTGAATGGCATTTTGAGCAATAGAAACCGCATTTTTATTTTCCGGTTCTGAATAAACTTCTACTCCTATTTGGTCTCCAACCACGTGTAACTGGTTAATTGCCGCAGGACGATAGATATCACAAGCTACCAATAATGGTTTTTTACCTTTTTTAGTTTTTAAATAATTGGCCAACTTTCCGGAGAAAGTCGTTTTACCCGAACCTTGTAAACCCGACATCAAAATAATCGATGGCGTTCCTGACAAGTTGATGCCGGTTGCTTCGCCGCCCATTAATTCGGTCAATTCGTCTTTTACGATTTTGACCATCAATTGTCCCGGTTGTAATGTAGTTAATACATTTTCACCAATAGCTTTGTCTTTAACTCTTGTGGTAAAATCTTTGGCAATTTTAAAATTAACATCGGCATCCAATAAAGCGCGACGTACTTCTTTTAAAGTCTCGGCTACATTGACTTCGGTGATTTTTCCATGTCCTTTTAGGATATGTAATGCTTTGTCTAGTTTATCACTTAAATTATTGAACATAATGGTATGCTTTGTTTTTAATGAAGTGCAAATTTAAGGATTTGATTTAGAACTTCTATGCTTGACCAAATAAAAAAACCATCCTTTTTATCAGGATGGTTTTCAATCAATAACTCTATTTAAAATCAAACTCAATTCTTAGTAAAAACCAACGTATCTGTTCCGCCATTTCCACCACTGATATCAATTAATGAAATAGTTGTTGCAGTGTATGATACTATTTCCCAATCATCGGTAAGATCTGCAAAGTTAGCCGGTGTGGCAAACGCAATATTGAAATCTAAATCACTACTTGGACTGTCATCATTACTATCATCAGAAGTAACCGACCAAACTCCGGTGTAGGTATTGGTTCCATTGGTAGCTGTTAAAACATTACCTGTAGCAAAAGTAAAATTGTAACCTGTAAAATGGTTTGTCTCGTCGGTTCCAGAATCAACATAACTAGTAACTCTCCAAGTGCCATCGGTAGCGGTATTAATTACCGGTGTTGGATCTTGAGAAGAAGAAGAATCATCATCAGAACTACACATAGAGGCCACATTTAACATAAATAGGCAAAATAGGGCTGGAATTAAAATTAGTTTTTTCATTATTTATTCGTTTAAGTTAGTATTAATATTTAAAAAATCCATCACAAACATCAGTATTAAAAAGATAAAAATCCATATTAAAAACTGGTTCAAAAAATATTGCATTTTAGATATTTTGCTCGGTTCTTCTTTACATTTCAACTCATTATCAGAGGTTTTTTTAAACAAAAACTTCATAATCAATCTTAATTTTTGGTGAATGTTAAATAGTCGGTTCCACCATTACCACCACTTATATGTTTTAATCGGATTTGCGTTGCAGAAAACTCAATGATTCTCCAATCTTCTTCGATTTCATCTAAAATAGCACCATCAAAACTCAAGTCTAATTTATTTTCTCCGCTGTCAACATAAGTACTCCAAGTTCCATTAGTAGTCACTCCGTTTTTAACCGCAGTTGTTGTTCCATTAGTATTGAAAGTAAAATTATAACCGTTAAAATAAGCGGTTTCGTTGTCATCATCTTCAGTGAAATAAGAGATATACCAACTGCCTGATATCAAAACGTCGGTAAAGGTTTGGTTTCCTGTTCCGCCACCGCCTGAATTGTCATCATCACAATCATCAATAGACTCTTCAATAAAATTTTCTAATTGACTATTAGAATTAATTGCTATAGTTTGTCCATTGAAATTAATAGCCGAAATTGGATAATTAATGGCTGCATAAACGTTATTTCCTAAGTTAGCCAGAAAGTTAAAAAGATTGCTATTGCTAGTAATAGTTACTGTATTGGCCAACTGATTGTTACTATCGTAAACATTAATTGTAATTGGGTAAACCAAAGTGATGCAGTCAATTTCATCAAAACCATCATCATCACCACAATCATCTAAAACATCCTCTAAATCATCCGCATCTTGCAAAACATCGGTTTGAAAATTTTGGTATCGGATTGTTATCGGATACACAAAATTGACCAAATCATCATCGTTTGAAAATTCATCAATTGCATCCTGAACCGTTTGGTAATCGGCATCGTCTGAAACGAGTATTTGTTGACCGTTTACAATCACTGTTACCGGCAATTGGACACTAAAACAACTCGAGTTGTCTAATATATTATCCATTGACGTTGGGTTTTGAGAAGTTCGCGACAACAAACCTGCTATCGGTGAATCAAGCACAAAACTTTCGGTTTCGTCCTGAATAATGGTTTCTTCTTCTTTTTGGCAACTGCCGAAGGAGAAAAATATAAAGCCAAAGATTATATATCGCAATGCATTCATAAAATGATAATAGGTTTAGCTCCACTCCGTTCGCCTTTGGCTCGGGTTGGTTTGAAGATAAAACAAGCAATCGTAAAATTACCCTACTTTAATTGAAAAAAATAATTATTTTTACCAAAGACTTAGCCAATAAATTGTATGTCAAACAAGGAATTATCAGGGATTTGCAAGGAAAATGTTTTTTCCGGTTTTTTTAAAAGTCATGCTAAAGCATTGCGAAATTATCTCTATTACAAATTTGGCAACGAAGATCAAGCCGAAGATGTAACCCAAGAAGCCTTCATCAAATTGTGGCAAAATTGTGCCGATGTTCCCATTGAAAAAGCCAAATCCTATGTCTACACCATTGCCAACAATGCTTCTTTAAACGTAATCGCGCACCAAAAAGTGGTTTTAAATTATGCAAAAAGTTCGCCCAACAAAGATACCACTAATGAAAGTCCGGAGTTTATCTTAGAAGAAGACGAATTCAAATCGAAACTTTTAAAAGCGATAGGCAAGCTCAATGAAACCCAACGTGTGGCTTTTTTGATGCATCGAATTGACGGAAAAAAATATGCAGAAATCGCAACTGAATTAGACATTTCGATAAAAGCGGTGGAAAAACGTATCCATTTGGCTTTGGTGGAATTGCGTAAAGAGTTTGATCATTTTAAGTAGGGTAAAATAAAGTAAATCTGTTTCAGTATTGAAATGCAGAAGATTATGGAAGAAAATTACAAATTAGCGAAGTGGCTGTCCGGAGAAATGAGCGAAGATGAATTGGCTGCATTTGAAGCGGAGCCTGACTTTGTCATTTATAACAAAATCAAAAAATACGCTTCGGAATTGGAAACGCCCAATTTTGATGAGAACAAAACTTTGTCCACCATTTTGGCTTCACCAAAGAAAGAAATCAAAACGGTTTCGCTTGCTCAAAATTGGTTCTTCAGAATCGCGGCCGTTTTAGTAATTGGATTGGGATTGTTCATTGGCTACCAAAACTTTGCCACTTCAACGGAATATGCTGAAAATGGTGTTCAAAACTCATTTACTTTACCTGACAATTCAGAAGTGGTTCTGAATTCCGGTTCCAAAATAGAATATAAAAAATGGAATTGGGAGAACCATCGAGCGCTCGAACTCAATGGAGAAGCTTATTTCAAAGTCGCCAAAGGTCAAAAATTTGAAGTCCATACTTCACTCGGAAAAGTGACTGTTCTCGGAACGCAATTCAATGTAAAACAGCGAGAAAACCGCTTTGACGTGACTTGTTATGAAGGCAAAGTCAAAGTAAATTATGGGGAAACTGAAGTTATTATTACCAAAGGCATGAGCATAGCTTTTGAAGATGGAAAATCCATTACAATTCCCGAAAATGCGATTCAAAATCCGGAATGGCTGAATAACGAAATGGTTTTTTATCAAGCTAATTTAAAATCAATTATAGGTGAATTCGAACGTCGTTTTAATGTAACTTTGGAATTGAAATCAAATGACAATTCACAATTATTTACCGGAACGATTCCTTCGGAAAATATTGATATTGCGTTACAGATTTTGGCCACCACTTATCATTTAGAACCTACTAAAGTGAGTAAAAACAAAATCATCTTAAAAGCGGTTAATGCTCAAAAATAGATTAGCCTATTCCTTTTTTATTTTTCTTTTTTCAGTTGCCCAATGTTTGGCGCAAGGAGAAAAGAAGGCTATTCCATTGAAAAATATTTTGGCTCAAATCACTCAGCAACATGAGGTAAAATTCAGTTATATAGAAGATGAAATTATCGTTTATGCTGTTGTTCCGCCGGAAAAAAATTGGTCTTTAGAACAATCCATTGCTTATCTGAAAAAAGAAACCAAACTACAGTTCAAACAGATTACCCAAAAATATTACACCATTTTTAACGACCAAAAATTAGACAAACCGCTTTGTGGTTTTTTACTTGATGTCGAAACCGGAAAAGGAATTGAAAATGCGTTACTTAAAATCGATAAAACAGCGATTTCAGTTTTCACTAATGAAACCGGCTATTTTGAATTGCCCAAAGTTTCTTCAGATTTAATAGAAGTACAGCACCAAAGCTATCAATCATTTACCATCAATCCCGAAGATTTAAATGTTGTTAATTGTCCGAAATTTAAATTGCAAGCCATTACGCAAACCCTTGAAGAAGTCGTGGCGCAAAGATATTTGGCGACAGGAATCAGCAAAAAAAATGATGGTTCAATAGAAGTAAAACCAAAGAAATTCGGCATTTTACCCGGTTTAATTGAGCCTGATGTTTTGCAAACGATGCAACAAGTTCCTGGCATTATCAGCATCGATGAAACGATTTCCAACATCAATGTTCGCGGCGGAACGCATGACCAAAACTTGTTTCTTTGGAATGGCATTCGGATGTTTCAAACCGGACATTTTTTTGGTTTGATATCGGCTTTTAATCCTTCATTGGCACAAACCATTTCGATTACCAAAAACGGTAGTTCTGCTTTTTTTGGCGAAAGTGTTTCGAGTTTGGTAGACATTTCTTCAAGAACCAGTACGGTAGAAAAGACCAATAGCAGTATTAGCACAAACCTTATCAGCGTTGAGTTTTATACTAAATTAAAAGTTTCAGAAAAAGCGAATTTAACTTTGTCTGCCAGACGTTCTTTGACTGATATTTTCCAATCTCCGACTTATAAAAACTATAGTGATCGAATATTTCAAAATAGCGTTATTACCGATTTGAACAACAATGAAATTGTGAATTACAAAAGCGAAGTCGAATTTTATTTTTATGATATTACAACTCAATTCCAGCAAAAGATTGGTACCAAAAACGAATTGAATATTGATATTATTGCTATTGAAAATACTTTACAATTCAATCAAGCTTCGACAGATTTGAATAGAAACAGCCAATTAGAACAAGAAAATTTTGGCGCCACCATTCAATGGAAAACCAATTGGAATGCAAAACACAGCACGGAATTCAAAGGTTATTTTTCGAGTTATGACTTGAATTCATCTTATAAAACTTTGGAAAGCAATCAGATATTAGACCAAAAAAACCAAGTCCTTGACACCGGATTTCAAGTTAGGCACTCCAATACCATTTCAAAACAATTTACTTTTAATTCCGGTTATCAATTTAATGAAACCGGCGTTACCAATTATGACAAAGTCAATCTGCCACTATTCTCAAGAACGATTACCAATGTATTGCTGACGCATGTTGGAATCGCAGAAGGTATTTTTGAAACTGTAAATAAAAAAACTTTTCTAAAAGCCGGTATGCGTGCGAATTACTTTGACAAGTTTGATTCCTTTATTTTGGAACCGAGACTTCAATTCAATCAAGCTTTGACTTCAGAATTGAGGTTTGAGATTTTAGGTGAACAAAAAAGCCAAACGCTTTCGCAAATTATCGACTTACAACAAGATTTTTTGGGTGTTGAAAAGAGACGATGGACATTGGCTAACAATTCAACTATTCCTATTCAAAAGAGCAATCAGGTTTCGTTAGGTTTGAGTTATAAAAAGAACAATTGGTTGTTGACTTTGGACAATTTCTATAAAAAAATCACCGGAATTACCAGTAGCAGTCAGGGATTTCAAAACCAATTTGAATTGGAAAAAACCATAGGCGACTATCAAGTTTTGGGAACAGAATTTTTGATTCAAAAATCATTTAATCGATTTTACACTTGGATGAGTTATTCTTATAATGACAATAAATATGATTTTGAAGCCTTATCAAGTACTACTTTTCCAAACAATTATGCCATTACTCATGCCATTTCTTGGGCCGGAATTTATGAATGGAATAAATTGAAATTAGCTTTAGGTACCAAATGGCATAGTGGAAGACCAATTACAACACCAACATCATTTATCGTGACAGAAACCAATCCGAACATCGTTTATAATTCGCCTAATAATTCCAGACTTAAAGATTATTTTCAGGTGAATTTTTCGGCTTCGAAAGATTGGAAATTGAGTTCCAAAGTTACATTACAAACTGCTGCTTCTATACTGAATTTATTGAACGCCAAAAACAGTTTGAATCGTTTTTACAGAGTCAACACAACCGATAATTCTGTAGAAAGCGTAGATACTTATTCACTTGAAATGACACCTAATTTTAATGTAAAACTTAGTTTTTAGCATAAAAAAAGGCTGGAAAAAATCCAACCCTTTTCAATGCAAACTAACTACCAAAATTAAAATGTCGTTGTACTATTAGGTTGATACACAAAATTAAAAGTAAAATAACGACCAACCGAAGTCGCATCAGGATTTGCCGGAGCGTTTTGGTAATAGCTCAAGATTTCAAATTTTGCATATTTTCCGTCATGCGTTTTTACGACAAAAACTTTTCCTGCGATTGGCGAAATAATATTATTGCTTGAATTGTAGTTATACCAACCGTTTCCGCTTCCGGTTGGAATTGCGTAAGTAGCATTTCCGTCCTGAGCAAAAGTGGAAGTTGCAGGAATTGCCATAACAGCATCAAGCGTACTGGTCACCATACTTACTGCTCCAATACCTGTTCTTGTTGGCTCATCCGTAATTCCGATTTGAGTTCCGCCATTTACAATAATAGTGGTTCCTCTAAAAGCGATATCCCAATTGTCATTGGTCACCACAGCATTTTCCGAGAAACTGAATTTGGTAAACGCTCCGCCAACAGGTTGTCCTTGACCGCCGGTTTGTGGCGCATATAAATTAGAGAAAGTCTCTGTTTCCAATGCCGGAGTTGAGCTTGAATCATCATTGCTGCAAGAAGAAACGACTATAGCTAAGGCTACAATTGAAAGTTTTAAGAAATTTGTTTTCATAAAAAAAAGGTTTATATATTAAAAATTAAATTGAATTCGGGCAAAAAGTTGTCTTCCGGAAACATTGCTGATTTCCTGTGGATTGGTAAAATCGAATACATTATTGACTCCGATTTGAAGTGAGTATTTTTCTTTGAAATGTTTGGAAACCGATAAATTGGTCATGAAATAGCCGTTGACAAAATCGTCGTATTTATCTAAGATTTGGTTACTATTGCTGTCGAAAATGCCGTATTTACTGCGATAAAAAATTCTCAGGTTAACATCGGTTTTGAGTTTAGTAAAAGTGTAATATGCTTTCAGATTAGCAGTATGTTTTGATCGATTGAACAATCCGAAATAATCCGATTTTTTGATTTGAAAAGATTGCAACGTTTCCGGATCGCGGGCAAAAACTTCTCCGTTTTCAATCGCTTCAATGACCGATTTGTCTTTGGCAATCAAGTATTGGTAACCTAAAGAAAGCTTGAACTCTTTGCTAAAATTATAAACTATATTATTTTCGATTCCATAAGTAAAAATCTCATTGATATTGAAATAACTGAATACGTTTTGACCGTTCGTTCTTTGCGCAACCACTCTCGTATCAATCAAATTGGAAATCGAATTGTAAAAAGCATTTATGTCAATGGTCAACTTGCCTTTATGAAAATATGTCCCGAAGTTGAAATTCACCGAACTTTCGGGTTTTAGCGGATTATTAAAATCGATTCCCGGACTTCTGAATAAAAGTTGACCTTGACTGTCTAATTCGTCTAAACGGTCTTCAGCGACATTATAACCTAAAACCGTATAACCAACACTAGAATTGGTAAAATCAAAGTACAATTGTCTGAAATCAGGCGCTTTAAATCCGTAACCGATTGAGGTTTTCAAAGAAATGGCTTTGTTAATTTTATAATTTAAGGCCAACTTTGGACTGAATTGCGATTGGTATTGGTTGTGATTATCGTATCGAAAACCGGCTAATATGTTCCATTTCTCAGTTGGATTGTAATCATATTGCAGAAATCCGTATTGTGAATTGAAAGTGACATTCGAACTGAAATAAGTTCGGTCTAAGGTTTCATAATTGATTCCAATTCCGGCCGTAGTCTTACTTTTTTCAGTAGAAAAAGTAGTTCTGATTTCAGGTCGAAATAGCCATTGGTTATAATAACTTTCTTCGAAAAGTTGGTTGTTTTCGTCATTTAAAAACGCTGCTGTTTTATAGTTTGTAGTATAGATTTCGTATTCCGAGTTTATCTTGGCATTCCATTTTTGTTCCAATTTTAATTGGGCATTCCATTCATTGATTTGAGCATCGCCAATATAATTTTCATCCGAAACCACAGCTTTATACTCTTGTTTTTGATGGTAAAACCGATTGCCTAAAACCAACTTTAATTTTTCTGAAAATTCGTAATACAATTTGGGTTGAACAGTCGTGCTGTAATAAGGCTCAACTGTTTGAATCATAGTAGATTTATCTAAATCATAACCATCAGTAGAAAAGTAATTCGTAAAAATGCTGCCCGAAAACTTTTTCTTCTTCCAAACAAAATCGGCATTTGCATCGTTAGTATTAAACGTCGCATATCGATAAGAAACATTTCCGGAGAGATTGTCTTTTTTTGGTTTTTTAGTAATAATGTTAATCACGCCGGCTAAAGCTTCGGAACCATATAAAGAAGATGATGCACCTTTTACTATTTCAATTCGCTCAATATTACCAACGCTGATTCTGGACAAATCCAAAGTTCCGGCACTTCTTCCAACTAACGGAACGCCATCAACCATAATTAAAGTATAAGCGGCGTCTAAACCTTGCACTTGAATACCTTCTACTCCACCAAAATCAGGAATCATGATTAGTCCGGTTTGCTCTGCCAAAATTTCATTCAGTCTCGTAACTCCGGCTCTTGAAATTGCATCAGAGGTGATGATGGATGTAGGTAATGGCAAGGATGATAGTTTTCTTTCTGTTCTTGTGGCAGTAACAACAACTTCATTTAACTGATTGACTTTAACAGTATCGATTGTTTGCTTTTCCTGAGCAAAGATAAGACCTGAGCAAACTAAAAATCCAAAACAAAAACATCTATTTAGAAACATTCTTAATAATTTTTGACAAATATATATCTTATTTTTATTTATTCTAAATTAATTTAATATTTTTGCGACATCATTTCAAACCTAAATTTTAACAATATGAAAATCAATTCATTTCTATTTTCAACAGCATTTTTGCTAATCGGCTTTACCGGTAAAAGTCAGGAAACTAAAAAACAGCAAGACCAAAAAGCCATCAAATCGATGTGTGGTTGCTATGAAGTCCAATTCAATTTCACAGAAACTTTTAGTTATGCTAAAGACACTGCTAATTACAAACCATCAAAAACGAAACACGATAGCGGATTAGAATGGGTCGAATTAGTAGAGAACCAAGAAAACAAAATCGTTTTGCAACATTTATTAATTGTTGGCGCAACAGAAAAAGACATCGTAAAACACTGGAGACAAGATTGGCTTTATGAAAACACTGAACTATACTCCTTCTTCAAAGACAAAACTTGGAAGTATAAAAAATTTGCTCCAAACGACGTTAAAGGCCAATGGACACAAAAAGTATATCAAGTTGATGACAGTCCGAGATATGAAGGAACCGCTAGTTGGGTTTTTGTAGATGGCAAAAGCTATTGGAACAATACCACCGATGCGCCATTACCAAGAAGAGAACACACTAAAAGAGACGATTATAATGTGTTGAAAAGAAGAAACATTCACGAAATTACCTCTTACGGTTGGTTACACGAACAAGACAACGACAAAATTGTCAGAGATGATAAAGGCAAAGATTTTCTTTTGGCACAAGAAAAAGGAGTTGACGTGTATACCAAAGTCGATGACAGCAAATGTAAAGCAGCGCAAGATTATTGGAAAAACAACCAATTGATATGGCAAAAAGTAAGAGCCAAATGGGATAAAGTTTATGCCAATGACAAAGATGTAACGCTACAAAAATCTGTAAATAACAAACCGCTTTATTCCTTTTTATTTGATTTAAAACCGGAAGCAAGTCAAAAAGAAATTGACGCGATTATTGATTCTTTTATTGCAAAATAAATTTGACAGTGCCAACAGTAAATAAAAAATCCAAACTTCTCAGTTTGGATTTTTTGCTTTTACATTCTTTCCGGAACTTCTATTCCCAATAGTTTGAAGGCTGATTTTATGGTTTCGCCCACTTTTTTAGAAAGTTGGACTCTGAAGGTTTTCTTAGTCAAATCTTCTTCGCCTAAAATTGACACTGATTGGTAGAACGAGTTGTATTCTTTCACCAATTCATAAGTATAATTGGCCACCAAAGCCGGACTGTGATTGTGAGCAGCGTTTTGAATTACTTCAGGAAAAAGTTCAATTTGCTTGATAAGTTCCTTTTCTTTTGAATGAAGCACCTCAACTGCGCTCGGTGAAACAATATCGAAATTCGCTTTGCGCAAAATCGATTGGATACGCGCATAAGTATATTGAATAAATGGACCTGTGTTGCCGGCGAAATCTACGGATTCTTCCGGGTTGAACAGAATTTGTTTTTTTGGATCTACTTTCAGAATATAATATTTCAAAGCGCCTAAACCAATCGTTCTGAAAAGTTTGGCTTTTTCTTCTGTTGAATAACCTTCTAATTTACCTAATTCCGTTGAAATTCTACCAGCGGTTTCGGTCATTTCCTCCATTAAATCATCAGCATCTACAACCGTTCCTTCACGAGATTTCATTTTTCCCGAAGGCAATTCGACCATACCGTATGACAAATGGAACAAACTTTCAGCCCAATCAAATCCGAGTTTTTTCAGAATTAAGAACAGTACTTTAAAGTGATAATCTTGTTCGTTTCCAACGGTATAAACCATTCCGCCGACATCTGGAAAATCTTTTACACGTTGGATAGCGGTTCCAATATCTTGCGTCATATAAACTGCGGTTCCATCTGAGCGCAACACAATTTTTCTGTCTAAACCATCTTCAGTTAAGTCAATCCAAACCGAACCATCCGGATCTTTTTCGAAAATGCCTTTTTCTAAACCAAATTGTACTACTTCTTTCCCTAACAAATAAGTATTGCTTTCATAATAATAACTATCGAAATCAACACCCAAATTTTTATACGTTAGGGCAAAACCGTCGTAAACCCATTGGTTCATTTTTTGCCACAATTCAATTACTTCGGGTTTTCCGGCTTCCCAATCTAAAAGCATTCTTTGGGCTTCTACAATGATTGGCGCTTGTTTTTTGGCTTCGTCCTCTGTTTTTCCTTGGGCAATTAAATCATTGATTTGCGCTTTGTATTCTTGGTCAAATTTGACATAGAAATTTCCAACCAACTTATCGCCTTTTAAACCGGCTGATTCCGGTGTTTGGCCTTCGCCGAATTTTTGCCAAGCCAACATTGATTTACAAATGTGAATTCCGCGATCATTGATGATTTGGGTTTTGTAGACTTTTTTGCCCGAAGCTTTGATAATTTCGGCCACTGAATACCCTAAAAGATTGTTACGAACGTGACCTAAATGCAGCGGTTTATTGGTATTTGGTGATGAATATTCTACCATTACCGCCTTTTCATTTGGCGAAGCCGAAACGAATCCGAAATTTTCATCAGCTATGATATTGTTGAAGAAATTCAAATAATAATCATCAGAAACAACAATATTTAAAAAGCCTGAAACGACATTAAAACGAACCACATCTTCAACATTGGCTACAAGATAATCTCCGATTTTAGTTCCGATTTCGATTGGATTTCCTTTGATGACTTTCAGCAACGGAAAAATAACCATCGTGATATCGCCTTCAAAATCTTTGCGGGTCAACTGAAACTCTACCCTTTCAACAGTGATATTGAAAAGTTCTTGAATTGCGACTTGAATGTGACTCGTTAAAATTTGTGAAAGCTTCATGTTAATTTATTTATTGGCTGACAAAGATAAACATTAGAAAATAAATTTTTAGGAATTGGTTTTGGAATATAAAAAGTAATAATCAGCAAGTTAAAATCGATGTATTTGTAAGTTTAATACTTAATTAAATTAAATTATTATGCATTTCATCGATTTTATTTGCTTTTAAACGATGATATCATGCATATTTGCTTTGTCAAAATCCCCCAAATCATGAAAAAGCTATTACTAATTATTACAATCTTAACAGTTACATTAGGTTTCTCACAATCTGTAACAGTGAGTACTACTAGTCATTCAGTACCACAATTGGTTAACAACGTTTTAATCAATTCCCCATGTGTATCGGCAACTAACATTACATGGAGCACTGGTTCAAATTTTGGTTCGACCAATGGTATTGGATTCTTTCAAAACACCAATCCCAATTTCCCAATGCAAAGCGGTGTCGTTTTGAGTACCGGAGATGCCTTAAATGCTCCGGGACCAAATACCTCAATTTTAAATGATGGTTCTGCTGCTTGGCCAGGAGATGCGAGTCTTGAAGCTACATTAGCAGCGGCAGGCATTCCGATGGTTTCTTCAAATGCAACCGTATTAGAATTTGACTTTACGCCAATTTCTCCCAATTTTAGTTTTGATTTTATATTTGCTTCAGAAGAATACGGAAATTTCCAATGTCAATATTCTGATGCATTTGCTTTTTTATTGACCAATATGAATACCGGAATTACTACCAATTTGGCTGTTGTTCCCAATACCAATGAACCTATCTCTGTTATAACCATTAGAGATTTTCTATTTAATTCATCTTGTGGTTCGGCTAATTCACAATATTTTGGAAGTTTTAATGGTGGTTCCGGTGCTGCAGGCGCTGCCACTAATTTTAATGGACAAACTACAGTAATGACTGCTGCTTCCGTTTTAACGCCTGGAGTACCTTATCATATTAAATTAGTGATTGCTGATAGATTAGATCCACAGTCAGATTCAGCAATTTTTATGTCCTCTGACAGTTTTAACATCGGACAAGATGTTTTAGGTCAAGATTTTACTTTATCTACCAATACCGCTTTATGTCATGGTGCAAGTTTGACTTTAGATACTGGTTTAAGTGCAACTGAATATTCGTTTGTTTGGTCAAATGGTGAAAGTATAATTCCTAACGAAACAGGCCCTTCCTTAACCATAAATCAAGCCGGAAATTACACTGTAACCTATCTGAATAATAATAATCTTTGTCAACCGATTTCAGATTCGGTAATTGTTGAATACAATGCTGAAATAGTATCGCCGAATCCAAGAGATTTGTTTAGATGTGATACAGGCGCTGCCACTTATACATACAATTTAGATTCCAATACCAGTAGAGTTAAACAAGGATTAGACCCATTAACCGTTGTAACCTATCACCTTTCTGCAAATGATGCTACAAACGACGTAAGCCCTTTGTCATTAGCATATGATAGCACACCAGGACAAGTGATTTATGTTAGAATTGAATTACCGAACGGTTGTTTTACTGTAAAGTCATTTTCTATATTAACTGCACAGGCTCCAACAGCCACACAACCACAAAATTTAACCCTTTGTGCTCGATCACAAACTCAGCTCAACGCTCGATTTGATTTAAACCAACAAAGCGCTGTAATACTGAATGGACAATCTACATCAATTTACACCGTAAGATATTTTACCTCATCAAACAATGCAATAGATAATATCAATCCAATTACGGGTTTAGGAAATTATTTATCAACCGGACAAACTATCTATGTAAGAGTGTATACAACTTCAGACCCATCATGTTTTAACATCACAAGTTTTGATTTAATTGTAACGCCATTACCTATTGTTGACGATTTAGAAGATGTATTAATTTGTTCAAATTATATTCTACAGCCTTTAGTAAATGGAAACTACTTTACTGCAACAAATGGTGGCGGTACTATGATGCATGCCGGTGATGTGATTTCAGAAACAACAACATTGTATATCTATAATCAACCCGGCGGTCCTGGCAGCTGTGGTGCTACTAGTTCTTTTACAATTACAATAATTGACACCACTGATATGACTCCGGATGATGTAGTCAATTGTGGAAGCTATACTTTACCTTCATTAGAGTTGGGAAAATACTACACTGGTCCGGGTGCAACCGGAACGGAAATTCCGGCCGGAACTGTTATCAGTTCATCTCAAACAATATATTATTATTTTATAACAGTGACACCTCCTGTTTGTAATGTTGACTCTAGTTTTACAGTTACCATTATTCCAACCGTTGAAGTTGGAGAAAGAGCTAATGTATTCGAGTGTTCTTCTTATACTTTACCTGCTTTATCTTTAGGAAATTATTTTACAGGTCCCAATGGAAGTGGAACACAACTTGCAGCAGGAACACAAATTACAACCAGTCAAACAATTTATGTTTTTGCCACTACAACCGGCACAACACCATGTAGTGATGAAGATCGTTTTGAAGTAATTATTGGATTAACTCCTCCGCAAAATATTTCACAATGTAACGGTTATACTTTACCACAATTAGCGGTTGGAAATTATTTCACTGGTCCAAATGGAACAGGACAACAAATTCCTGGTGGAACAGTAATCAACACAAGCACAACTGTATATATTTATGCACAAACTACAAGTGGAGGACCAAATTGTACCGATAATTTATTCTTTACTCTAAACATTTCGCAACCGAATATTGATACTTTAAGTGACGTAACAGTTTGTGAGAGTTATACTTTACCAACATTAACCAATGGAGAATATTATACTGAAACTGATGGTACAGGTATGCAGTTATATCCTGGTGATGTGATAATTGCAACCCAAACTCTTTATATTTTCAAAAGATTAAACAGCACTTGTTTTAATCAATCAAGTTTTACGGTTACTATAAATCCTTTGCCTGCTATAAGCTCCAGATCGGACATTGATATCTGTGACCAATATGTATTGACTCCTTTACAAATTGGTAGTTATTACACCGGTCCGGATGGAACAGGAACTATGATTCCCGGAGGAACAGTTATAACAACATCTCAGAGAATTTACATTTATGCC
Source organism: Flavobacterium sp. UBA7682 (assembly GCF_002482945.1). Taxonomy (NCBI): domain Bacteria; kingdom Pseudomonadati; phylum Bacteroidota; class Flavobacteriia; order Flavobacteriales; family Flavobacteriaceae; genus Flavobacterium; species Flavobacterium sp. UBA7682. The sequence goes on along the minus strand of NZ_DLGY01000044.1, from coordinate 64,826 downwards.
ATTTCTAATACTACGCCGGCTTGTAGTGCCCAAAATAGTTTTGAAATAAATATTTTCTCTACCTCTGCAGATGTGGTTGCTGATGTAACAACCTGTGATAGTTTCACTTTGCCAACATTAACACCAAATAATAAATATTTTACGCAATCAGGTGGTCCAAACGGAATTGGGACAGAAATTTTACCGGGAACTGCAATTACTACTAGTCAAACCATTTATATTTATAAAGAGTCTGAAATCAGAACAGCATTCTCTTGTATTGATGAAAACTCATTCAACGTTACTATAAATCACACGCCAGTAATTCCGGCTGTGGCTAATGTTTTTGCTTGTAATTCTTATGTTTTAAACCCATTAACTGTGGGCAACTATTATACAGGTCCGAACGGAACCGGAACTTTATTAAATGCAGGTGAGACTATAACTTCATCTCAAACAGTATATATTTTTGCAAGAACAAATACAACTCCGGACTGTACAAGCGAAACCAGCTTTAACATCACAATTTTCAATGTTGACAACATCCCAAATGTAACTATTTGCGAAAGCTATACTTTACCTGCATTAAGCGTTGGTAACTATTTTACCGGACCAAATGCTACTGGAACACCGTTGGCTGCCGGAACTACATTATCAACATCGCAAACCATATACATTTATGCTCTTTCGCCTTTTACCCCAAGTTGTGCTGATGAGATTTCATTTACGGTAACCATTATTGATACGCCTATCGCTAATATCGTTCCGGTTGCTCAAAGAACAGTATGTGATGAAGACGGCACAAATGATGGTGTGACTTCTTTTGATTTAACAAGTTTGTCAACTACCGTTTTAGGAACCCAAACCGGCAGCGAGTTTACGGTTGCCTACTACGCAACTTTAGCTGATGCTTCAAACCAATCCAATGCTATTGCAACTACTACACTTTCTACAGTATATGTTAGAGTTAGCAATACCTTAGCAGCAAGCTGTTTTGATATCAAACCAATAACAATTATTGTAAATACTTTACCTGTTCCAACACCGCTGGATGGCGTAATCTGTTTTGACAGTGAAACACAAACACTTTTAAATGCTTACAATATCTTTAGTGGACTCAGTACAGCAACACATACTTTTGTTTGGACAAATGATCAAGGAGTAACAGTTGGAACCGGAAATAATTACACCGCAGTATTACCGGGAGTTTATACCTTAGTCGCTACTCGAATCTCAACAGGATGTAGTTCAGAACCTGTTAATGTGAACGTTGTTGCCTCTGAACCAGCTGTTGTCACCTATACTGTTACAGAAGATTTTTCAGACTCACAATCTATTACTGTTATTGCCACTGGTCAAGGAAACAATTTTGAATACCAATTGGACAATGGTTCGTTCCAAGACAATCCGGTTTTTGAAAATGTTTTGTCAGGCATACACACTATCACTGTGAGAGATAAATATGGTTGTGGTTCAACTACCATTCAAGCTATAGTAATCAACTATCCTAAATACTTCACACCAAATAGTGATGGAACCCACGACACTTGGAATATCCCAAATTTATCAAACCAACCAACAGCCAATATTACAATCTATGACCGATATGGAAAAACGATTAAACAAATAAGACCAAGCGGAAGTGGATGGGACGGAACTTACAACGGAAATATGATGCCTTCAGATGATTATTGGTTTGTAGTTACTTATACCGATGAAAATCAAACAACAAAAGAATTCAAGGCGCATTTTGCCATGAAACGATAATTTCAATATTATACATCATCAAAAACTCTCAAAATATTTTTGAGAGTTTTTTTGTTTTTACTGTAACAAATAATTGCTTTCCAAGTCTACTTGGTTGAATAAAATTAACAACTGTTAAAGAATCATCTTTACCAGTAATAATCTCAACATTAAATCATCAATTAAAACAAAATGAAATTTAAATTATTATTTCTTTTAGTAGTCTGTAATTTTTCTATTCTAATGGCTCAAGTTCCATCAACTAACGGTCCTGGTGTAATCACCGGAAAAGTAATAGACAAAAACAGCAAACAACCTATTCCCTATGTGAATGTATCGATTTTAGAAGATGCAAAAATCATCACCGGTGGAATTACTCTGGAAAATGGAAACTTTTCTATCAAAGGTTTGGCTTTAAAAAAATACACCGTTGAAATTCAATTTATTGGATATAAAAAAGTGACCCAAGCAGTTACTTTGTCAGAAAGCGACAAAACCATTAACTTAAACACTATTTCAATTGAAGAAGAAGCAGTACAATTAGCCGGTGTTGAAATTGTAAAAGAACGTTCTACTATCGAGCAAAAAATCGACAGAAAAGTGGTTAATGTTGGTAAAGATTTAATTGCTTCCGGAAATACAGCTTCTGAAATTATGAATAATATTCCAACCGTTAGTGTTGATCCGCAAACGAAAGAATTGAGTTTAAGAGGAAACTCCAACGTAAGAGTATTGATTGACGGAAAACCATCTAACATTGACGCTGCTCAATTGCTACAACAAATCCCGTCATCTTCTATCAAACAAATTGAGTTGATTACCAATCCTTCTGCCAAATACAATCCTGAAGGAATGAGTGGTATCATCAACATTATTTTACACAAAAACTCGCAAGAAGGTTTTAACGGAAGCATCAATTCCGGTGTCACTTTTGGAGTAACTCCGAAAGTAAATTCGGCTTTGAATCTTAATTATAAAGTAGGAAAAGTGAATTTCTACACTAATTATGGTTTCAATCATGGTCAGAATGAAAACGATGGTTATATCAACAGTTTCAGACCTCTTTTGGAAAACAATCAAAAATTTGGTGGTTCAAACTTGAATACTTCTCATCTGATTAAATTAGGTATGGATTATTTTATCAATGAAAAAAATACCATTTCCTTTTACACCAATCAAAACATTGTAAATGGCGGCGGGAATGGCTTTACATTTGCTGACTATGAAAATTCATTGTTGAGAGATTCAAGACAAACTTCTGATTCTGAAACTGAAAACTATACGCAAACTTATGATGTTGCTTACAAACATGATTTTACTAAAAAGGGGGAAACTTTCGATTTTCAAGCCAACTTTTCTACTACAAAAAGTCCTGAAATAACGGATTATGAATTCACTCAAACCAATCCAACTTCAACCAGATTCACCAACAACGATATTGAGCGTGATACTGATTATTTGCAAATCAACTTGGATTATGTAAACCCGTTATCGGAAACCGTTAAATTGGAAATTGGTGCCGAAACGCGTCTTCAAAAAATCACCAATGATTTTGACGAAACCATCAGCGAACCTTCTGAATCTTATAACAGACAAGGGAATTCTGCTTTTGAATTCACCAGAAATATCCATTCGTTTTATGCAAACCTAGGAAAGCAATGGAAAAAATGGAGTGTTCAAGCCGGAGTAAGATTAGAACAATATGAAATCGACGGTGATTTTGAAAATGTCGTGACTTCCTCAAATCCGACAGAAAACATTAATGACCAAAGTAATATTAAAGACGATATCTTCTCGGTTTATCCATCGGTATTCTTCAATTATAAAGCGAGTGATAAAGACTCTTTTAACTTTAATTATTCAAGACGTGTTGACCGACCAAGCATCGGACAAATCAGCCCGATTAGAGAATGGACAACACCATTGGTGGAATCAAGAGGAAATCCTTCATTGGAACCGCAATTCACCAACTCTTTTGAAGTTAATTACACCAGAATTACCAAAATCGGTTCTATTACTTCGGGTGTTTTCTACAGACAAATCAATGATGAAATCGGTAGAATCATTTATAAAAACCCTGACAACAACAATCAAGATATCATTTCTTATGACAATTTTGATGACAATAGTGCTGTTGGTGCGGAAGTTTCTGCCAACTTAAAATTAACACCGTGGTGGTCAGTGAATGCCAGTAGTGATGCTTATTTCAAAAAAGTGAGAGGAACGGTTCAAAACGCCAATACCCAAGAACAAGAAAGAGCAGAAGCCGATGTAGTTATCTTCAACGCAAGAATTAACAACAACTTTGTAGCGACCAAAAAATTAAGATTCAATTTATTTGCGATGTACAGAGGAAAAGATTTAGGATTACAGTTTGAAAGAAAACCTATGTATAAAATGGATATTGGCTCAACTTATACTATTCTGAAAGGAAAAGGAAGTATCACAGCCAGAGTAAATGACGTTTTTGAAACGATGCATTTTGCTTTTGACGGAAGTATTCCTTATCGTCAAGTTGGAGCCTTTTACTGGGAAAGTCAAACATTCTACGTAGGATTCAATTATATGTTTGGTGGCGGTAAAAACAGTGCTATGCAACGCAAGCAAAGAGATCAAAACGAGACACAAGGTAGTGGTGGCCTTTTATAATTATCACAAGGATTATTTGAATTAGTTGTTATGAAAAAGCCAAACGTAAAGTTTGGCTTTTTCTATTTATAAAAGTTATGTTTTTACCACTTTATGATGGCACTTGCCCAAGTAAATCCACTACCGAAAGCCGCTAAAACAATCGTATCTCCTTCTTTGATTTTACCTTGCTCCCAAGCTTCTGTCAAAGCAATCGGAATGGAAGCCGCAGTGGTATTTCCATATTTTTGAATGTTATTGAATACTTGGTCATCGGTCAATTTGAATTTTTGCTGAATGAATTGTGAAATTCTCAAATTCGCCTGATGCGGAATCAATAAATCAATGTCAGAAACCTGTAAATTATTGGCTTGCAAGCCTTCGTTAATAACTTCGCTGAAACGAACTACTGCATTTTTAAACACAAATTGTCCGTTCATATAAGGAAAGTAACTTTCGTCTTCCGGATTATTCTCTGCGATAATATCAGTAACCCATCTTCCGCCCATTCCTGGTGCTAAAACCGCTAATTCTTTGGCGTGTTCTCCTTCTGAATGCAAATGAGTTGACAAGATTCCTTTAGACACATCTTCCTCTCTACTCAACATTGCGGCTCCGGCACCATCCCCAAAAATAACCGAAACACCTCTACCTCTATCGGTCATGTCTAATCCTAAAGATTGCAACTCAGAAGCGACAACCAAAATATTTTTATACATTCCGGTTTTGATGTATTGATCGGCAACAGATAAGGCATAAATAAAACCCGAACATTGGTTGCGAATGTCCAAAGCACCAATCGTTTTCAATCCCAATTCTTTTTGCAAAGCCACACCAGGACCGGGAAAGTAAAAATCGGGTGAAATAGTAGCGAATACTATAAAATCTATATCGTCATTAGCAACACCTGAACGTTCTATAGCAATTTTGGCCGCTTTTACGCCCATTGTAGTGGTGGTATCTTCACCTCTTTTGATGTGTCTTCTTTCTTTAATGCCGGTTCGTTCCTGAATCCATTCGTCATTGGTATCCATTATTTTGGCCAAATCATCATTGGTCACCACATTATCCGGAACATAAAACCCTAAACCTGTTATTTTGGAGTGAAACATATTCTTTGCTTATTTAATAAAATGAGAACAGCAAATTTAACAATCTTATATTTCTAAAAGCCCTTTTTGGATTCAATTTTGAAAATTAGCAAAAATGACCAATCCTTAGCCGTTGTTTTTCAGGATTAAATTTAACAAAATCTTAAAATTATTGTAACCATTATAAAGTAATTTAGACCAACTATTTAAATCAATTTTAAACCAACTAACAGCATATGAAATTACATCTTACCCTTCTTTTATTAGTCGGATTGGGATTTTCTTCTTGGGCTCAAGAAAATCTGAATTATCAAAAACCTTCCGCTGAAATTTTGGCTTTAGCTGATTATGATCGCTCGCCATCAGTAAGCATGGATTCAAAAAAAGAATACATGCTTTTGAGTTACCGAAATACCTATAAAACACTCGACGACCTGAATCAAGAAGAAATGCGTTTGGGTGGTTTAAGAATTAATCCGATTACTAATATCTCAAGCACCGTAACTTACATCAACAATTTGAAGTTGCGAAAAGTAAGCGACAAAGTTGAAACACAAGTTTCAGGTTTACCCCAAAATCCTCGAATCACCAACATTTCTTGGTCACAAAACGAAAAGAAAATTGGGTTTACCAACACGACAAATACCGGCGTTGAACTTTGGGTAATTGATGTCGTTACGGCTTCCGCCAAAAAAGTTACGAATGACAATTTAAATGCCAACTTAGGAAATCCATACAGTTGGATGAAAGACAATGAAACGCTTTTGGTAAAAATGTTACCAAAAAATCGCGCTGCTTTAATCGACAATAAAAAAGACTTACCAAAAGGGCCGACGGTTTCGACCAGCGATGGTTCAAAATCACAAAACAGAACCTATCAGGATTTATTAAAAAACAAAACAGATGAAGCTAATTTTGACGCCTTAGTGACTTCGGAATTGTATAAAGTATCGTTATCAGGAAAAACAGAACTATTCAAATCGGCTGACATTTATGCCGGAGAAAGCTTCTCGCCTGACGGGAATTATTTGATGATTACGACCATTTTAAAACCTTATTCTTATATCGTTCCGCTGAGTCGTTTTCCACAAAAATCAGTCGTTTATGATCTAACCGGAAGAGAAGTTAAAGTAGTGAACGAAGTTCCATTGAGTGAAGTAATTCCTAAAGGTTTTTCATCGGTTAGAAAAGGAAAAAGAAGCATGAATTGGAGAGCTGACAAGCCGGCAACGCTTTCCTATGTTATCGCTTTAGACGAAGGAGATCAAGCCAAAAAAGTTAATTTCAGAGATGAAATTTTCAATTGGGATGCACCATTTTCGGCCGAACCAAAATCGGTTCTCAAAACCCAACAACGTTTTGCCGGAATCATTTGGGGCAACGAAACAACTGCGATTGCTTATGATGATTGGTATGATACTCGCAACCAAAAAACGTATTTATTCAATCCGTCAAATCCGGCTCAAGCACCAAAAATCATTTGGGATAGAAATTCTCAGGACATTTATTCCGATCCGGGTAATTTTGAAACCAAAAGAAACCAATACAATCGCTATGTGTTAGCCATCGAAAATAACAACACTTACTTAATGGGTGACGGTTTTACCAAAGAAGGACAATTTCCATTTATTGACGAATTCAATCTGGCTACGCTAAAATCTAAACGTTTGTATAAATCTACCTTCAAAGACAAAAAAGAGGATTTACAATCGATTGAAGATTTCAAAAAAGGCGATGTTTTGGTACAAATTCAGTCTAAAAATGACTTTCCGAATTACTATTTCAGAAACATCAAATCGGGAAAACTAACCCAAATCACCAACTTTAAAAACCCTTTTGAAAGCATTAAAAATGTTTACAAAGAAGTGATTAAATACAAAAGAAAAGACGGTGTAGAGCTATCCGGAACTTTGTATTTACCGGCCGGATATGACCGAAATAAAAAAGCGGAGAAATTACCTTTGTTAATTTGGGCTTACCCTGAAGAATTTAAAGACAAAAGCAGCGCTGGCCAAAGCAACAAAAACCCAAATGAGTTTACGTTTCCAAACTACGGCTCGTTTATCTATTGGGTAACCAAAGGTTATGCGGTGTTAGACGACGCTTCTTTCCCAATTATTGGCGAAGGTAAAACGGAACCAAACGACACTTTTATGCCACAATTAATCGCCAATGCAGAATCAGCGATTGATGCAGTTGATAATCTAGGTTATATCAACCGTAAAAAAGTAGCGATTGGTGGTCATTCTTATGGTGCTTTTATGACGGCTAATTTATTGACACATTCTAATTTATTCGCCTGCGGAATCGCCCGAAGTGGTGCTTACAACAGAACTTTGACCCCTTTTGGTTTCCAAAGTGAGCAAAGAAATTATTGGGATGTACCGGAAATATACAATGGCATGTCGCCGTTTATGAATGCCGATAAGATGAAAACACCATTGTTATTAGTTCATGGTGAAGCCGATAACAATCCGGGCACTTTTACTTTGCAATCTGAGCGTTATTTCCAAGCGTTGAAAAATTTAGGTGCGCCGGTTCGTTTGGTATTACTACCAAAAGAAAGCCATGGTTATGCGGCCAAAGACAATATTCTTCACTTGCTTTGGGAACAAGACCAATTCCTTGAAAAGTATTTGAAAAACTAAAAAAGAAACCCTGAGATTAATCGATTTCAGGGTTTTTTATTTTGAGACAAATGGTCGTTCCGATGGGAATATCAGTTGGATTTTCAAAGAAAATGGTTTCTTCACCTCGCTTAGCTTCCATCAAATAATGACTGCCTTTGTAAAAACTATTGACGATTTCAACTTCTAATTCCGATTTGAGAACCACTTTCAGTTGGTGTGGAAAAATATATTGAATCTTACTATTAACTTCTATTTCATTGACATCTCCAAAAAGTGAACCGATGTATTTACTGGTTGGATTTTGGTATAATTTCTTTGGAGAATCAGCAACAATGATTTTTCCGTTTTGCATCACAATAACTTCATCTGCAAATGACAATACATCCGAGCTGTCGTGTGTGGCAACTATGGTCGTGATTTGTTTGTCTTTTAGATAAGCAAATAACTTTCGGCGCAAACTGTTCTTTCTAAAATTATCGATATGGCTAAACGGCTCGTCAAGCAACAGCACTTCGGGTTCAAGCGCCAAAACTCTCGCCAAAGCCACGCGTTGCATTTGTCCACCACTTAAAAATTGGGCTTTACTATTAGCATGCTCCTTCATTTCGACGATTTCCAATAATTCTGCAATGCGTTCTTTTTTCTTATCAGCATAAATGTTCGACAGGTATTTCCCCACGTTTTCAGCAACCGTTATAAAAGGCATTAAGTCAAAATCTTGTGCCAAATATTTCATATAGTCCATCCCTGGAATCAAATGATATTTCGGCCCTAAAACTTCATTTTCGTTCCAATAAACACTTCCTTCATTTAAATCATATAAGCCATAAACGAGTTTGAGCAACGTGCTTTTTCCGCAACCGCTTTCACCAATTACCGCCAAGTTTTTACCTTTCTCTAATTCAAAAGAAAGTGCTTTTAATGTAGGTTTATCTTTATAAGAAAAGGAAATGTTTTGGACTTTCAGCATAGGATTAAGGAATTGGTGCCGATTTTAAATTTAAAAAAGTATGCAATTTTGCCATACTTCGCATTGTTTTTATTGTAAAAATCCTCAACTTTGTTAGGATTATTGTTTATTGACGGAATTAAATAATTTAGTACGCACGATTTTCAAATATACTTTGAAATATGAAATTGAAGTTAATTATTTTTCTAATTCTTGTTTTGGCCGCCGACAAAACAGCCGCTCAGGTGGGAATCAACACAACTTCACCCGAAGCTCAATTGGATATTCGTTCGAGTAATCAAGCTACTCCTACCAATACCGATGGCGTATTAATCCCTAAAATTGACCTATTCCCGGTCACAAATCCAACTGCATTACAACAAGGTATGTTAGTATATCTTACCACTACAGCAACATTTGCAAGTAGTAGTCGAAATCCAGGTTTTTATTATTGGGACAATGCTTCAACGAATTGGATTGGAATTCAAACCAGTGCCGCTGTGGATTGGAGTATTTTGGGAAATGCAGGTACAAATCCGAGCACTCATTTTTTAGGAACAACAGACGATCAAAACATTGTTTTTAAAAGATTTAATACTAGAGCTGGATTTATTGGTGACCCAACTTATGATGGAGGTTTTAATTCCAACAACGGAAACACCTCTTTTGGCGCTAATTCAATGCTTAATCCTACCATTAATTTTGGAACTCAAGCTGGTGTAAGAAATACAGCTTTTGGGGTAAATGTAATGCCTAATTTATCAACAGGAAGATTAAATGTCGGTCTAGGTGAATTTGCTTTATTCTCAAATACTACCGGAATTACAAATACAGCCATTGGTTCGGGAGCATTATTTTCTAATAGTTCGGCCAATAATAATGTGGCTGTCGGAAGAAATGCTTTAACGACCTCTAATAGCGATAATAATACTGCAGTGGGCTTTGCGTCTTTGCGCCAAAATGCCTCAGGAACCAACAACACGGCCTTGGGATATGAAGCTTTACGAAATGTATTGGGTAGCGGAAACGTCGGTATAGGATATCAAGCGGGAAGATTAGAAACCGGAAGCAATAAATTGTACATAGAAAATTCGAATGCTAATGCTTCAAATGCTTTGATTTATGGTGAATTTGACAACAAGATACTAAGAACAAACGGAACGCTTCAAGTGGGAAACCCTGCTACAACCGGTTATGCTTTTCCAACCGGACGCGGAACTAATGGTCAATTTTTACAAACAGATGGCGCCGGAGTTACAACTTGGGCCACTGTTCCTGTTAATACTGTCAAACCATATAACACTACCGGAGCAGCCACCGGAATTTATGATGTTTCCTTAACCGAGTACACTGTAAGGGTTTTTGGTGGCGTCTCTGAAGTCAGATTACCGGCTGCCGCTAGCAATATAGGTAAAGTCTTTATAATCATCGGAAGTAATACCATAACAAGTAAAATTTTCTCAACTCTAGGTGGCGGCATCTACGATGATGTATCTGGTGCAAATATCACAGTGTTAAATCCAAATACACGATATATGGTGCAAAGTGATGGCACTAATTGGATTGTCATTGGGAATTAAATTATCTTTTTAAACTTAAAAAGATAAGAGCGACAGGACTCAAACGTGGAGTGTCGCTCTTACCAACCTAACCAATAAATAAACAATTTTAACTCGGTATATATTTTTCAAATGACTTTGTGTCAATTCGGGCTTTTAAATCGTGTAACAAATTATACAATCCGAAGAACGTTCTGTTGATGTATAAAAAGTGTTTAGAACCTCTATTCCCATTCATTTTTCTGAGTTGGGTATCTTTAGAAAAATCTTCTCCCATTTGGGCAATTTTGCTAAAGAAATCCTCATCGGAAAAATCAAAATAATCACCATGAAACGGTTTGGTAAACAAACTCAACAAATCATGAAATATTTTGGTGAAATATTCAATTTCTTGTTTACTGTCGTCATGACGCAATATTTCTAATTCATATAACTTTTCGTTGAACAATTTTGGATTACCAATAATTTCAGGCTTTGCCAATTCAAAATACGGAATATAAAATTCATCGGGAACATGTTTTATGCAACCAAAATCTATCGCCACCAAATAATTTTCAGCATCTATCAAAAAATTTCCCGGATGCGGATCGGCATGTACTTGTTTTAAGTAGTGCATTTGGTACATATAAAAATCCCATAACGCCTGACCGATTTTATCACCTTTCACCCTATCTTGATTGTGCGACGTGAATTCTGAAAGGTGTTCGCCATCAATCCATTCCATCGTTAAAATCTTCTCCGAAGAAAACTCAGGATAATATTTGGGGAAACGCAAATTGTCAATTTTACTACACCAATCCGATACTTCTATACTTTGTTTTAATTCTAAAATATAGTCGGTTTCTTCAAGCAATTTGTTTTCAACTTCTTGAAAATATTTATCAGAATCTTTCCCTTTGATATTAAACATTCTAACAGCAAAAGGTTTCACCAACGCCAAATCAGAACTAATACTATCCGCCACTCCTGGATATTGGATTTTCACAGCAAGCTTTTTCCCATCTTTAGTTGCTTTGTGTACCTGACCGATACTCGCCGCATTCATAGCATCCGGAGTGAAGGAATCATATAATTCTTCGGGATATTTCCCTAAATATTTTTTAAAGGTTTTTCGAACCAATGGCGCTGACAAAGGCGGAACCGAAAATTGTGACAATGAAAACTTATCGACATACGCTTGTGGCATAATGCTTTTGTCCATGCTCAACATTTGAGCGACTTTCAAGGCACTTCCCTTTAAGTTTTTCAATCCGTCATAGATGTCTTCGGCATTGCTTTCGTTTAATTTGTCGCGGTTCAATGATGGATTCACTATTTTTTCACCATAATAAGCGACGTAGTTTCCTCCTACTTTGATTCCGGTTTTGACCAATTGACTAGCGCGTTCTATTTTACCCGTTGGTATTTTGTCTAATGTTTTCATTTATTGCATTTTTTCTTTCCATAGAAATTTGCCCAAATCAAACAAACTTTCCAGGGGTTTAGTATCTAACAAATCGACTACTGTATTCACAGATTTCTCAATCAAAACATCGGTTTTCTCGAATCCTTTTGACGTATCATCCATCCAAAATTTCAATATGAATAAGAACTGTAGCCAAGCACCTTCAGAGAAAACAGGTTCGGTTACTTTCGCTACTTTCCCGAATGGCTCTGAAGGTTTTGACTTTATTTTATTTACGATATATTCTTTAAAATGGTTTCTGAAAAGTTTTAAATTTTTCAAATTTTTCAATCCTTCTTTATTTTCTTTGAGTGAAAATAAGACATAACTTCTGTTTAAAGTCAAAACCTCAAACAGCGTAAAATAAAGTGTTAACAATTTATCCTTATCCAAATAGTTTTCAAAGGCTGCCTCTTTTTCGATAGTAGTTACAGCATTATCAAAAAACTTTACCCATATGGTTTGCTTGACAATATCGAGTGACCCAAAGAAAGCATAAAAATCACTTTCCTCAATCTCATGCTTCTTGCAAAAAGCATAAGCATTTCTGGGTTCTTCATTGGTTTCTAAAACATCATTCATGTACAATTCGATTAAGTAATTGTCATCAATTGCGTTTTTCTTTGCCTTAGCGCGTTTTGTTGTTGCCATAGTGTTGATTTTAAAAGCCATGTAAAATTACAACTGTTTAATTATTTAAGAAAATAAGTAAACAAAAAGTTTTGTTAAATGTTGTTCAAAAAAAATGAAAATAAAAAAAGCGTTCACTTGTGATGAACGCTTTTGAATATATTGAAATAATTTTTATTTACCGGCTTCTTTTTGAGCTTCTTGAACCATTTTCTCATTGGCTGTAATGGCAAACTCTACGCGACGGTTTTGACTTCTTCCTTCCGCAGTATCATTAGATGCAATTGGATCAGCAATACCTAAACCTGTAGTGGTAAATCTTGCTGATGACAATCCTTTTCCGGCCAAATAAGCTCTTACTGAAGCAGCTCTTTGCTCAGATAGATTCAAATTGTATTCCGGGCTTCCGGTAATATCAGTATACCCATAAATTTGGATATTGGTGTCAGGATACTGATTAAATACAGGAACCAATTTATCCAAATTAGCTTTAGCAGCAGCAGTTAAGGTTGATTTATTAGTATCAAAACGCACTGCATTTTCCCCTAAAACCAATCGAATTCCTTCACCAACTCTTTCGACTTGTGCACCGGGCAAAGCGGATTCAATTTCTCTGGCCTGTTTGTCCATTTTGTTACCAATAACTCCACCGGCAACACCTCCGATAACGCCGCCAAGAACAGCACCTAAAGCACCATTTCCGCCTTTTCCAACATTATTTCCTAAAATCCCGCCTAAAACGGCACCGCCAACAGCTCCAATAGCCACACCACGTTGCGAATTACTGGTATTTTTTACCGCTTCACAACTAGTGAAAACCGTTGATAAAATCATTAAACTTCCTAATAAAATTGCGCTATATTTTTTCATGTTTCTTTTAATTTAATTTTTCAAATTGATATACTACATCAGTTAAAGTTCCTCCTACATTGATTTTATCTATCAACTGAAAAGAACTGCCGGTTTGATTGGCTACTCTTAAAACGTAACCTGACTTAACCGTTTTTGCTTTAGATTCATCCAATATTTTCAATACAAATTCACCTTCTTTGTTAATAAACCAAGAGATTGGCGTAGAATAGGCTGTACAACTTGAACTGTTTAAAGCCATATTTCCTTTGTTACTCATAGAAACAAATTTCCAAGTACTTCCGATAAAACATTTGGAATCAGCGAGGTCAAACGAAGTAACTTTAATCACTTCTGAACCGGGATAATACACTGAAGAAACCCTCCATTCTCCTTTAATAGCCATCTGAGATTTTGAATCAATCTTAGTACTAGTAGCAGAATTCGATTTACAAGATAAAATCAAAACCGATAATAAACTTAGTAAAATAATTTTTTTCATCTTATATATATTTATGTTTTGTATTGGCAAATATACGGTCATTTTTGATTACATTTTTACATAATTTCTGATAATGATTGTAGAATTGTTACTACGTCAATTTGTCATAATCAACATAATTGGTATTAGTTTTGACAAGAGTATTTCCAAATTGTTTAATTAAAAAATCTAAATATGACAACAGGAAAAATTAATGTATCAGTAGAAAACATCTTTCCGCTAATCAAGAAGTTTTTATACAGCGACCACGAAATTTTCTTGCGCGAATTAGTATCCAATGCAACGGATGCAACTTTAAAATTAAAACATTTAACCAGTATTGGCGAAGCCAAAGTAGAATATGGCAATCCAATCATTGAAGTAAAAATCGACAAAGAAGGCAAAAAATTACACCTTATCGACCAAGGCTTGGGAATGACAGCCGAAGAAGTGGAAAAGTACATCAATCAAGTCGCTTTCTCCGGAGCTGAAGAGTTTTTGGAAAAATATAAAGACTCTGCCAAAGATTCAGGGATTATTGGTCATTTTGGCTTAGGTTTCTATTCTGCTTTTATGGTAGCCGAAAAAGTAGAAATCATCACCAAATCATTCAAAGACGAACCGGCAGCACATTGGACTTGTGATGGCAGTCCGGAATTTACTTTGGAACCGCATGACAAAACCGACAGAGGAACGGAAATCATCTTACACATCGCCGAGGATTCTCTGGAATTTTTAGAAGAGTATAAAATCAATGAATTGTTGACCAAGTACAATAAATTCATGCCGGTGCCGATTAAATTTGGTACCCGAACTGAAAAAATAGAGCAGAAAAAAGGAGAATCTGTTTCTGAAGAAAACAAAGACAACATCTTTACCGAAGTTGAAGTAGACAATATCATCAACAACCCAAATCCGGCGTGGACAAAGCAACCGGTAGATTTGACTGAGGAAGATTATAAAAATTTCTACCGCGAATTGTATCCAATGCAGTTTGAAGAACCTTTGTTCAATATTCATTTGAATGTAGATTATCCTTTCAACTTAACCGGAATTTTATACTTCCCAAAAATGTCGGCCGATTTGCAAATGCAAAAGGATAAAATCCAATTGTACCAAAATCAGGTTTATGTAACGGATAATGTTGAAGGAATTGTTCCTGAATTTTTAGGCATGCTAAAAGGTGTGATTGATTCGCCGGATATTCCGTTGAACGTTTCGCGTTCCGGATTACAAGCCGACAGCAATGTGAAGAAAATTTCGAATTACATTACCCGCAAAGTAGCTGATAAACTAAAAGGTTTGTTTACGGAAAACCGTGAAGATTTCGAGAAAAAATGGAACGATATCAAAATCGTTTTAGAATACGGAATGTTATCGGAACCAAAATTCTATGAAAAATCAGGTGACTTTGTTTTGTATCCAACGGTTGATAACCAATATTATACTTTAGCAGAATTGAAAGAAGCCATCACTGCCAACCAAACCGACAAAAACGGAAAATTAGTGGTATTGTACACTTCAAACAAAGATGCACAGCACAGCTATATTGAAATCGCCAAAGAAAAAGGTTATGAAGTAATCTTGTTAGATTCGCCAATCGTTTCGCATTTGATTCAAAAATTAGA
Organism: Flavobacterium sp. UBA7682; assembly: GCF_002482945.1. NCBI lineage: Bacteria > Pseudomonadati > Bacteroidota > Flavobacteriia > Flavobacteriales > Flavobacteriaceae > Flavobacterium > Flavobacterium sp. UBA7682. The sequence continues at coordinate 49,212 of NZ_DLGY01000044.1, read as the reverse complement.
ATCTGATAACGAGAACCTAACTTTCACTCGTGTAGATTCTGACCATATCGACAAATTAATTCAAAAGGAAGACACTCAAATTTCGAAATTATCGGAAGATGAATCAACCCAATTGAAAACAGTTTTAGAAGAAATTGTACCAAAAACCAATTATTCTGTTCAACTGGAGCCGTTGGACAGCAACGCAGCACCGTTCATCATCACGCAACCGGAATTTATGCGAAGAATGAAAGAAATGAGTCAAACCGGTGGCGGTGGCATGTTCGGTATGGGCAATTTCCCAGAAATGTATAACTTGGTGGTAAACACCAACTCAGATTTGGCGACAACCATTTTAAATACTTCCGACAAATCGGCTCAAGAAAGTTTGGTGAAACAAGCTTTAGACTTGGCCAAGATTTCTCAAGGTTTACTAAAAGGCGAAGAATTAACGGCTTTTGTGAAGAGAAGTTTTGAGTTGATTAAGTAAAAAGGGATTAGAGATAAGCAATTAGAAACCTGTGAGTGAAAGCTTGCAGGTTTTTTTATTGACATTAATAAAGAAAAATCATTACATTAGATTTCCTATTAAAAATTGTCATATGAGATTCATTATCTTGTTGGTTGTCCTGATTTTGAGCTCATGTGCATCAAAAACAACTGTAGATTGCTATAACAGACAATCAAAGAAAGAATTGACTAAAGGTTTTCCAAACATACTCATTGTAGTTTCCAATAAAAAGGTTATAAATGTGACCATTGATAAAGGGTCGATTGAAAAAACAGAAAATAACAACTATAGCGTAATCCCTCAAGATGATTATATAAGTAAGATTACGGTCCATTTAAGAAACAAATCGGAGGAGTTTGATTTCAAAATCAAAAAACTTGCACCATCTGTCTTGACTTTTGGAGGAGAGGTTTTTGAAGAAACTGATTCCATCTCGGCTCGAAGATTTAGGGTTACAAGACCCGGAATAATTGTTTCGCCTGACTTTGTATGCAACGATTTCAGCTTGGACATCACCAATATGAAGATTATCAGGATTGATAAAAACAATGCTATAACCAGCGAATTAGTAACTGAAAACTACTCCGAACTCGTTCGCTTAGCTGAATTTGGCGATACTTATATTTTCACTGATGTAGAATATAAGTTTCCTTCCATATCTACTATATTTCACTGTCCTACAACCCTTATTAAAATCAAAAACTAATGACACTCAACATAGAAACTCCAGCCCTATTATTCTCAGCAACTTCTTTGATATTGTTGGCTTATACCAATCGGTTTTTGACTATTGCGCAAATTGTGCGCAGTTTGAAAAAACATTATGACGAAGTGCATACCAAAAGCATTTTACTGCAAATCAGAAACCTCAACTTGAGACTTTCTTTGATTCGCTATATGCAACTTTTTGGGGTTTTGTGTTTGTTTCTTTCCGTGTTTGCGATGTTGTGTTTGTTTGTTGAATTACAAACGGCAGGGATTTATCTTTTTGCCGCCAGTTTATTGTGTTTATTGACTTCATTGGGTATTTCGTTTTGGGAAATTAGCATCTCGGTTACGGCTTTGCGTTTGCATTTGAGTGATTTGGAAGAAGAAGAGAAAAAAAAGTAAAAAACTTACACTTTATTTTATATCTTTATCGCTATCAAACAGTTACCAACTAAACCAACACCAATGAAACAAAAACTACTATTCCTTTTTTTATTGAGTTTTTCTTTAGTTATTGCTAAGCCTAACAAAACCGTTGATGGTCCGGCGATTGGTTTAAAGATGACAGGAGGTTTTGGAGGCGGTCCATCTTCTATTCAATTTTCTTTTTACATTAAGAACATTGGCACCGAGACCTTAACTAATATATACATAACAGAAGCACCCGGTACATCTCCTATTACATACTACTTCACTCCTATTGCCAGTTTAGCTCCCGGTGAAGAAATTAGTTATCTGTATGGACATAAAGATGCCATGTGTTATGATGTAAGCCAAACCATTGTTCATGCTACAACAACTGGAGGAAGTGAAATAACCGATTTATCTTCAGATCCTTTTCAATATGAAACCGTGAATGGAAACTTTTCTTATGGTTCTTATTATAATGACATCCCTACAAGCAGTTATTATCAGGATTATATCACTGGAGTTTCTCAAAACGGAACCTATTATGATCTAAACAGTAACAATATAGTTGACGTTGGTGATGTTATCAATTATACCTATCTATTTCAGGGATTCGTCAACCCTATTTTTTACGATGACAATGCTATCATTTCAGACATGATTTATTCGTCAGGTCAAGTTTCAGCAACAGGCATTCATTATATTACTCAAGCCGAAATAAATATGGGTTATGTTTATAACTCTTCACATGTAATATACCAATCTCAATGTTGGGGCTCAACTTATCTTGAATTCGAAGATGAATCCGTTTGTTATAGCTGCCCCAATCCTAATAATGCCAATATTATCACTAAGATAAGCAATTTACAACCACATAAAATATCAGGAAATATAAAATTCAATAACAATAATGACAATTGTAATACCGGTATCAATTTACCACAGCGAAGAGTTGACACTTCCGATGGGACTTATAACTATACAACATACACCAACACTAGTGGTGACTATCATATTATAATCCCAAATATGTATGGAAATTATACCACAACGGCTACGACTAATTTAAACCCCAATTTTACTTCTAATCCAATTTCAATAGCAACCACAACTTATAATTCAGGTGTGCCCGTTAATTATAATAACAATGATTTCTGCTTTAGTGCTATTACAGATTTTGCCGATTTAAGTGTTTCAATGCACAATAGTAACGAGGCAATTCCGGGAAATACGGCAGGCTACTACATTAGCTTTTGGAACAATGGCACAACCAATTTGAGCGGGAGCATTCAATTGACTTTTGACGGTGGTAAATTGACTTTTGCCAATGCCACTCCAAGTCAAAACAATGCTACAACAAATACTTTAACATGGAATTACACCAACCTTCAGCCGTTTGAACACCATAACATTCATTTGACTTTAAATGTTCTTACACCACCCACTGTAAACATCAATGATTTATTAAATTTTACTGTAGTCTCTAATCCAATTGTCGGAGATAATACTCCTGCCAATAATACTTTTTCTTGGAATCAAACGGTCAGAAGTTCCTTTGATCCGAATGACAAAACCGTAATCGAAGGCGCTTATATTACTACGGCTGAAGCCAATAATTACTTGACTTACCTGACTCGTTTTCAAAACTCCGGAACTGCTAATGCAACTACTGTAGTTATCAAAGAAACGTTAGATACCGATTTGGATTGGAATACATTTGAACCAATTGCTTCCAGTCATGAAGCCAATATTCAAATCAGAACCGGAAATGACTTAACCTATACCTTTTCCAATATTGATTTACCTTATGAATCCGCAAACGAACCAGCAAGTCATGGATGGATGGTTTACCGAATTAAACCCAAAAGCAATTTTGCCATTGGTGATGTTGCAAGTTCAAAATCTGACATTTATTTTGATTACAACTCGCCAATTATAACCAATACAGTCACAACTCAAATGGTTGCTTTGTCTATTACGGATAATGTTAAAGGCAATTTTGCTTTGTATCCGAATCCAACTTCAAGTTATTTCACCATTGCCATGCAAACCGAAATGAATGCCCAATATCAAATTTTTGACCTCAATGGAAAACACCTGGAAAGCAATACTGTTGTAAGTTTAAAACCAATAGACATCAGTGCTTTTCAAAGCGGATTCTATTTCGTGACTATCAATACTGAATTAGGAAAAGCAACTTATAAATTAGTTAAAAACTAACCTTAAAAAGTCCCGATAACTCGGGATTTTTTATTTATTTACTTAAATACATTTTTCTTCGTGAGTACAACTCATAAAACTGGTCGTCTTTTAGATCATCTATAAACAAAATGCTCTCTCCCGTAGATTTCATTTCTGGTCCAAGTGCTTTATTGACATTCGGGAATTTGCTAAAGGAGAAAACCGGTTGCTTAATCGCATAACCTTTCAATTGAGGATTGAATTTGAAATCGGTGACTTTATTTTCGCCCAACATCACTTTCGTGGCATAATTTACATACGGTTCGCCATAAGCTTTCGCGATAAATGGCACTGTACGCGACGCTCTCGGATTGGCTTCAATGATGTAAACGATATCGTCTTTGATGGCAAATTGGATGTTGATTAAACCAACAGTTCTCAAAGCCAACGCAATTTTCTTCGTATGGTCTTTGATTTGTTGCATTACAAACTCGCCCAAGTTAAACGGTGGCAAGGTTGCATTCGAATCACCTGAGTGAACACCACAAGGTTCGATATGTTCCATGATTCCAATAATGTAGACGTTTTCTCCGTCACAAATCGCATCCGCTTCGGCTTCAATCGCTCCGTCTAAATAATTATCTAGAAGCAGTTTATTTCCGGGAATATTTTTCAATAAATCGATAACGTGTTCTTCCAACTCTTGTTTGTTGATGACAATTTTCATGCCTTGCCCTCCTAAAACATACGAAGGACGAACCAACAACGGGAAATCAAGTACATCCGCTAAAGCTGAGGCTTGATCCGCATTTTCGGCTACGCCAAACTTTGGAAAAGGAATTTTCAACTCGGTCAACAAGTCTGAAAATCTTCCTCTGTCCTCGGCTAAATCTAAAGCGTCAAAAGAAGTTCCTAATATTTTGATGCCGTAACGGTCTAATTTTTCGGCTAATTTCAGAGCAGTTTGTCCGCCCAATTGCACGATTACACCTTCCGGTTTTTCATGTCTGATTATATCATAAATGTGTTCCCAAAATACCGGCTCAAAGTATAATTTATCTGCCGTATCAAAATCGGTTGAAACCGTTTCCGGATTACAATTGATCATGATGGTTTCATAACCACATTCTTTAGCAGCTAAAACGCCGTGTACGCAAGAGTAATCAAACTCAATTCCTTGCCCGATTCTGTTTGGTCCTGACCCTAAAACCACGACTTTCTTTTTCGGGGTAACAATACTTTCGTTGTGAACGTATCTTTCTCCGGTTGCCGTTTGGATTTCGGCTTCGAATGTTGAATAATAATAAGGTGTTAAAGCTTTAAATTCGGCCGCACAAGTGTCAACCAATTTGTAAACCCTTTTCACATTCATATCATCGCGCAATTTGTAAACCTGACTTTCCAAACAGCCCATCATATGTGCAATTTGGCGGTCACCGTAACCTTTTTGTTTGGCTTCGAGTAATAATTCTTTTGGTAAAGTATCGACTTTGTATTGAGAAATCTCTCTTTCTAAGAAATAAAGTTCTTCGTATTGTTTCAAAAACCACATGTCGATTTTAGTGATTTCGTGAATTCTGTTTAGTGGAATTCCCATCGCAATGGCATCGTAAATTACGAAAACTCTATCCCAACTAGCGAACGTCAATTTCTCTATGATTTGTTCGTAATTTTTATAACCTTTTCCGTCAGCTCCGATTCCGTTACGCTTAATTTCTAACGACTGAGTGGCTTTGTGCAACGCTTCTTGAAACGAACGCCCAATACCCATAACTTCTCCAACCGATTTCATTTGAAGTCCTAACGTTCGGTCTGAGCCTTCGAATTTGTCGAAGTTCCAACGCGGGATTTTTACAATTACGTAATCCAAAGTTGGTTCGAATAAAGCCGAAGTTGATTTGGTGATTTGGTTTTGCAGTTCATTAAGATTATATCCTAAAGCCAATTTTGTCGCCACTTTCGCAATCGGATAACCGGTTGCTTTTGATGCTAAAGCAGAAGAACGAGAGACACGCGGATTGATTTCAATGGCCACGATATCTTCTTTTTCATCCGGTGAAACGGCGAATTGCACGTTACAACCTCCGGCAAAATTTCCGATAGAACGCATCATCAAAATGGCATAATCTCGCATTCTTTGAAAAGTCGTGTCTGATAATGTCATTGCGGGTGCAACCGTGATTGAATCTCCGGTATGAATTCCCATCGGATCCATATTTTCAATCGAACAGATGATTACTACGTTGTCGTTTTGATCGCGCAGTAATTCTAATTCGTATTCTTTCCAACCGAGTAAAGCCTTGTCAATTAAGACTTCGTGTATGGGTGATGCTTCTAAACCTCGGGTAAGTAAATCGTCAAAATCTTCTTTTTTGTGTACGAATGCCGCTCCGGTTCCACCCAAAGTAAACGAAGGACGAATTACCAATGGAAAACCAAATTCTTGTGCAATTTCTTTTCCTTTTAGGAATGAAGTTGCAGTTTTGGCCGGTGCGGTTGGCACATCAATTCTGGCCAACAATTGTTTGAATTGCTCACGGTCTTCGGTAATGTTGATGGCGTTGATATCGACACCGATTAATCGCACACCGAAATCTTGCCAGATGCCTTTTTCGTCGGCTTCCAAACACAAGTTTAACGCGGTTTGTCCGCCCATGGTTGGTAAAACCGCATCAATTTGTGGATGATTTTTTAAAATCTGAATAATCGATTTGGTGGTTAAAGGCAATAGGTAAACATGATCGGCCATGGAAGGATCGGTCATAATCGTGGCCGGATTGGAATTGATTAGGATTACTTCGATTCCTTCTTCTCTAAGTGAACGAGCAGATTGAGAACCGGCGTAATCAAATTCGCAGGCTTGTCCGATAACGATTGGTCCTGAACCAATAATTAAAACCGATTTGATGGAGTTGTCTTTAGGCATTGTAGTTAGATTTTTAGACTTCTTAGATTTTTAGATCGTTAGACTTCTTAGAATGTTAGATTAATTTGTTGTGTTGTATTATGTTGTGTTTTATGCTTAACTAGCCCCGATGGTAGTGAAAATCCTTTTTATTTTTCTAAAAATAAAAAGATTGTAACGAACAGCGGGAAATAGCTCCTAAAAATTATCAATATTTATGAACAGGTTTAAAAAAAAGCCGCTACTAATAAAAGTAACGGCTTGATATTGATTAGTGGCTAATCATTATTTTTTGTGTCTTGGTTCAGAAGATACAGTCAATTTATGTCTTCCTTTTGCTCTACGACGCGCAAGGACTTTTCTTCCATTTGCAGAAGCCATTCTGTCCATAAATCCGTGTTTATTTCTTCTTTTTCTTTTCGATGGTTGAAACGTTCTTTTGCTCATTGCTCTGTATCTTTAAAATCTTGTTTAATTTCTATGGTATATGGCTGTTTTAAAACCGAGTGCAAATATACAAACCTTTTTTTTTCTGGCAAGTAGTTTTATAAAAATATTTTCAAATCCTTTTATTACCTTTGTGCCACTAAAAATTAAAAGACATGTTTCACAGATTTATTAAATTAATTATAGCGGCGTTGATGGTCGTAGCAGGTATTTGGCAATTTACGGAAGGTAATATCGGGAACGGTATTTTCTTGATTTTATTGACCGCCATTCCTATCTTTTTATATTATAAAAACGAATTTATCTTATTGGCTTTCTTAAAGTTGAGAAAACAAGATTTTCCGGGCGCGAAAGTTTGGTTGGACAAAATCAAAAATCCGGAAACGGCTTTGGTGAGAAAACAACAAGGTTATTACAATTACCTTCACGGTTTAATGACATCGCAAACTAATTTGCACCAATCAGAGAAATTCTTCAAGAAAGCGATTGAATTAGGATTGAGTATGGATATGGATTTGGCCGTAGCTAAGTTGAATTTAGCCGGAATCGCAATGTCAAGAAGACGCAAAATGGAAGCTACCGCTTTGTTAAACGAAGCGAAAAAGTTAGACAAACAGAATATGCTGAACGATCAGATTAAGATGATGAAAGAGCAAATGAAGAAAATCTAGTGTTCAGTGTTCAGCGATTAGTTGACAGTTATTTCCAGAAATAAAAAAACGTCCTGAAATTCTCGGGACGTTTTTTTATATAAATTTTACTGAACACTAAAAACTGAACACTGATCACTCCTTTAATATCCTGCTAACGGAATCTCAATTTCGTATCTTTTCTTATTAGGATTCACCAACTTCTTATCTCTCAACCAAGGATTATGAATTTTAAGAATCTTATAATTGATACCCTGTGAAATGGCAAAACCGGTTAAATCAGTAATGGTACTGTCAACGGCGACTCTTTTTGTTGGAATTGGCGCATACAAATCGCTCTCAAAAATACTGAACCCATATTTTGCTGGCTGTTTCATGATTTCTTTTAAGGCTAAAATCCTAAAAACATAACGTGATGTCTCTTCGGTAAGTGCCAAATCATAATAGTTGCTTACTTTTTGCTCTTCAATTTTTTTGTTGATTCCGGACATTCCTCCATTGTAAGAAGCGGCTGCTAATGTCCAAGAACCAAATTTATCTTTGGCTACCAAAAGATAACGACACGCGGCTTCTGTAGATTTTTCTAAATGGTATCTTTCATCCACCACATCGTTAACTTCCATTCCTTTTTCTTTGGCGGTATCGGGCATAAATTGCCAAACACCACGTGCTCCGGCAGGAGAAACTGCATTGACCAAACCACTTTCGATTACGGCTAAATATTTAAAATCATCCGGCACGCCATATTTGGCTAAAATCGGTTCGATGATAGGAAAAGCGCGATTCGCTCTTTTGATAATTAACGCAGTGGTTGCGTCAAGATTAGCATTGATGAGTAATTCTCTATCTAATCTTTCGCGAACATCTGTTATCTGAAGTGGTGCTTTCTCGCCGGCAAAATCAACTTCCATAGGGAAATACATCGCTGTGCCTTCTCGCAACAGCTTTTCTTTATTGTCGCCCGAAATTCCAAAAACAAGAATTCCTGATAGCAGGACAACGGTTATTACGGATAATAAGGCTTTATTCGTTTTCATAATGAAGGATTTTATTTTTAGTGGTCATTATTGATTCACTAAAAGTGATTTCATGAATTTCATTTTTAATGTTGTAAAACTACAACTATATTATAGTAAAGCTACAAAAATTGAGCCGCTACACCTTATCTTCTAACATAATTTTAGGCAAATTATCATTGAGCCATCGGTATTTATTCAAAATCATAATGTGGGTTCCGCCTTTTACCGGAATGAAATTTTTAATATTCTTAGGCGGAAAAACTTCATCTGCATCGCCGTGAATGTGAATGACTTCCTGATCAATTTCAATTCGGGTCCAATTGATAATCTGTTCAATAGCCCAATCTAAATAACGTTTGTCACGAACCGCCAAAAACTTTTCATACAAAGCCAATCGTTGTTTGACTATTGAAGAACCAAAAGAAAATTTGACTAAAGATTCAATATTTTCAAATAATTGGGTCGGAATGAGTTTGTAGGCTTTAGTCGATTTTGCTACCTTAAATCTTTTAGGGAATTCCGTATTAGATTTTACACTCGAAATAATTATGACTTTCTGAGGCTTTAAAAACTGCTTCATCTCTTGAACTAAAACCCCACCAAAGGAAACGCCGATTAAAATTGGATTTTCATGCTGCACTTTTTTAGCAATTCTTTCAGCATAAGCACTTAAGCTTTCTCCCTTATTTGGAATTTCCCATTCAAGCAAATGCATTTCAAAAGTGTCTTCGGGCAATTGGATTCGTTCAAAAATGGATGGACTGGCTGCCATGCCTGGCATGAAGTAAACGTGGATTTTAGACATTATTTAACTGTAAACTCGTTAATTATTAGTAAATTTGCATAAAAATAATCCTTTTATTTCACTTGATTATGAACACAACATTAATTTCAGATAAAATGGAAATTAAAGACAACACTTTTGCTCGACAATTTGAAACGTTGGTAGGTGGGAAATTGATTTCTGTTGAATATTCCTTTCAAGAAAAGAAAATATTCCTGACGAGAATTAATACTTTTGACGGCTTTAATGACGAGGAGTTTATCAATGATTTGCTGAAAAACATCATGGAAATTGCTTACGAACGAAAACTAAAAGTGGTTCCTATTTTACCAAAAATCGCACTTTTCTTTAGAAAGAACACTACCTACAGAGATTTATTGCCTCCGGGAATAAAAATCTAACACAAAATAACTTTAACACAAGTCGTCTAGAAAACCAGACGGCTTTTTTTTGTGGATTTTATTTATATTTATCGGATGAATACAGAAGACTTCCGCCAAGAGATTGTAACTTTCTTCGAGCAAATCGATAAATATTATGGTTCCAAAACAGAGATAACCGAAGGCTTGTGCACCGACATGGAAACACTCGATGCAAATCTCACTACTTGGAATCTATCAGAATTTGAATTAATTCGATCAGCCTATCGCAAAAATGGTCAAAAACTGATGATGGAAGGCAGCAATATGTATTATGAAATTTCAGCCGACAGAATTATTAGTTTCCAACAACTCGGGCGACACAAATTTGAGTTCATTGAGCAATACAGCTTTGATGTTTTCAGAATTACCAAAATTAGATTCCACTATAAATACTAAGATTTTAGGCATAAAATAGCAATTCTTAAGATTGGCTTAATTTTTTGGCATCAAATTTGAATGCACCAAAATTGAAGAATAATATTTCTGAGCAATCCGGAATTCAGGAGGTTATTTTAAGAAACAAAATCATTATTAATTTTCTAAACATTTATTACAATGAAAAAATATCATTTTTTTTCAGCGGTACTTCTTATGCTTATTTTTGCCGGTTGCAAAAATGGCTCATATCAAGGAGAAGCCGCTACAGACTCAACTACTGTTGAAGTATCAGACGCAGAAAACTTGACTGATAGCGCCATGGATTCAGTCACCATAAATGAAAACTCCGAAAGCTATGCCGAACTTATAGAAAATCCTTTCGAATCGCCAAAAACAGCACCGTTATCTACTTTTTCAATCGATGTTGACAATGCCGCTTACACCAATATCCGTCGATTCATTAACAACGGTCAAGAAGTTCCAAAAAACGCTGTTCGTATCGAAGAAATGGTCAACTTCTTTAAATACCAATATCCGCAACCACAAAGTGAGCATCCATTTTCTATCAACACAGAATACAGTACGAGCCCATGGAATTCAAAACACAAGTTGCTAAAAATAGGCTTACAAGGCCAAGATATTCCAACGACCAATTTGCCGGCTTCTAACTTGGTTTTCTTAGTCGATGTTTCAGGTTCAATGAGCGACGAAAACAAATTGCCTTTACTCAAAGAATCGATGAAAGTTTTGGTCAAAGAATTGCGCAGCAAAGACAAAGTTTCGATCGTGGTTTATGCCGGTGCAGCCGGTGTGGTTTTAGAGCCAACTTCCGGTGACGAAAAAGGAAAAATTATGGATGCCTTTGACGATTTAATGGCTGGCGGAAGTACGGCAGGTGGTGAAGGCATCAACTTGGCTTATAAACTGGCGGAGCAAAACTTTATTAAAGAAGGAAATAACAGAGTGATTTTAGCCACTGACGGTGATTTCAACGTTGGTGCTTCATCTAACGGTGACATGGAAGATTTGATTGAAGAGAAAAGAAAATCGGGTGTTTTTCTAACTGTTTTGGGTTATGGAATGGGCAATTATAAAGACAGTAAAATGGAGATTTTAGCCGATAAAGGCGACGGAAATTATGCTTATATCGACAACATTCAGGAAGCGAATCGCTTTTTAGGGAAAGAATTTAAGGGTTCTATGTTTGCTATTGCCAAAGATGTAAAAATCCAAATCGAATTCAATCCAAAACATGTTCTGGCTTACCGATTGATTGGTTATGAAAACAGAAGATTAAAAGCAGAAGATTTCAAAAACGATGCAATTGATGCCGGTGAATTAGGCAGCGGACACACGGTAACAGCTTTGTATGAAATCATTCCGGTTGGCGTTGACAGCGATTATGTGCCTTCGGATTTGAAATACACCAAAGTTAAGACAGAATCTGATATCAATTATGCAGAGGAATTGGCGACGATTAAATTCCGTTACAAAAAACCGGATGGCGAAAAAAGCATTGAAATGGTTGAGACGATTGCGGACAAAGCAATTGCTTTGGAAAGCAGTACTGCCGATTTTAAATTCTGTTCCGCCGTGGCTTGGTTCGGATTGAAACTGAGAGATTCCAAATTGATTTCGAATAAATCCTCTGATGAAATTAAAAGTTTAGCCAAATCCGGTTTGAGAAATGATGATGAAGGCTACAAAGCCGAATTTATCCGATTGGTAGAAGCCGTAAATTAAATTTCAAAAAGAAACCCTGAAAATTAGTTTTCAGGGTTTTTATATTTAAGCTTCAACGTTTAAGAACTCCATTCTAACGCTTCCGTCTTCATCGATTCTTGACAAATTGATTTCGTGTAAAGTATTGACCAACTCTGGATTCCAAGGGGTTTTTACTTTCACATAGTTTTCTGTAAAACCGTGAATGTAGCCTTCTTTGTTTTCGCTTTCGAATAAAACCGTTCGGTTGGTTCCGATTTGGCTTTCATAAAAAGCACGGCGTTTTTTTACTGACAAACCGCGAAGCATTTTACTTCTTTTCGAACGCACATTCGCAGGTACAACGCCATCCATTTCAGCAGCTTCGGTATTGTCTCTTTCTGAATAGGTAAACACGTGCAAATATGAAATATCCAATTCGTTTAAGAAGTTATAAGTTTCCAAAAAATGTTCATCTGTTTCACCCGGAAAACCAACAATCACATCAACACCAATACAAGCATGAGGCATTACTTCGCGGATTTTAGAAACCCTTTCGGTATACACTTCACGCAAATAACGACGTTTCATTTTCTTTAAAATATCGTTGCTTCCGCTTTGCAATGGAATGTGAAAATGTGGGACAAATGTTCGGCTTTGGGATACAAATTCTATGGTTTCATTTTTCAACAAATTGGGTTCAATAGAAGAAATCCTGAGTCTTTCAATACCTTCAACATCGTCTAAAGCTTTGACCAAATCAAGAAAAGTATGTTCGTGTTTTTTGTTGCCAAATTCGCCTTTGCCATAGTCACCAATATTGACACCGGTCAAAACAATCTCTTTGATACCTTGTTGTGAAATTTCGAACGCATTTTTTAAAACGTTTTCCAAAGCATCACTACGAGAAATTCCTCTGGCTAACGGAATTGTACAATACGTACATTTATAATCGCAACCGTCTTGTACTTTCAAAAAAGCACGCGTCCTGTCGCCTATGGAATAACTGCCGACGTAAAAATCAGCTTCTTCAATTTCGCACGAATGCACTTCACCCATATCGTTTTTGGACAAGTCATTGATATAATCGGTGATTTTGAATTTTTCTGTCGCACCCAAAACCAAATCAACACCATCAACTGCTGCTAATTCTTCCGGCTTTAATTGCGCATAACAACCCACAGCCGCAACGAACGCTTTGTCGTTGAGCTTCATGGCTTTTTTGACAACTTGCTTGAATTGTTTATCAGCATTATCCGTTACCGAACAGGTATTAATCACGTATATATCGGCAACTTCTTCAAAATCGACGCGGTCAAAACCTTCGTCTTGGAAGTTTCTCGCAATGGTAGAAGTTTCGGAGAAATTCAATTTGCACCCCAAAGTATAAAAGGCGACTTTCTTTTTTTGTTCCATAAGATTGCTCAATTGATGAAATCGTTGTCAAAAAATTGAGTGGGCAAATTTACAAACTAAATTTCTATTAATAAAACAGTTAAAATTAAAAACCGTTAATTCGCAAATTACTTATTTTCAATTTGCGAATTAACGGTAAATATAATCGAGTTCAAATTTACTCTTTCCTGTATTTTTTTGTAATTTCAAAAACGTGTTCCAAAATTTTCGCGTCTTCTTCACTGAATTCAACTTGGCGTCTAGCCATCACAATTTTAGCCGTTTGAAAAGCTTTTGAAGTCAAATAAGTTGTGAAACCCGAAGCGCCGCCCCAAGAAAAACTCGGCACAAAATTACGTGGAAATCCGGAACCGAAAATGTTAGCAGAAACACCAACCACCGTTCCTGTATTGAACATCGTATTGATGCCACATTTGCTGTGATCGCCCATCATTAAACCACAAAACTGCAAACCGGTTCGGGCAAATCCTTCAGTTTCGTAGCTCCACAAACGCACTTCTTCATAGTTATTTTTCAGGTTGGAATTATTGCTATCGGCTCCGATATTGCACCATTCGCCTAAAACAGAATTGCCTAAAAATCCGTCATGTCCTTTATTCGAATAACCCATTAAAACCGAATTGCTCACTTCGCCGCCAATCACAGAATGTGGTCCAACAGTAGTCGCACCATATACTTTGGAAGCCAACTTCACTCGACCCGATTCGCATAACGCAAATGGCCCGCGAATGACTGAACCTTCCATGATTTCTGCATTTTTTCCGATGTAGATTGGTCCGGTTGAAGCGTTTAAAGTTACAAACTCAAGCTTTGCTCCTTCTTCAATAAAAATATTTTCGGGCGAAATGACATTGACACTTTTTGGAATCGGTTGGGAATGTCTGTCTTCAGTGATTAATTCGAAATCTTCTCTCAAAGCAGCGTCATTTTTGGCGAAAATATCCCAAGTGTGCTCGATTCTTAAGCCTTCTTCGTTGTATTCAATGATTTCATAGAAATCAAAATCGACTTCTTCCTGTGTATCATTGGTAAAAAAAGCAACCACTTCTTCACCTTGAAAAATAGCTTGGTTATTTTCGAGACTTTTTACCATTTCTGCCAAAACATCATTTGGTAAAAAAGAAGCATTAATCATTACGTTCTCTTCCATTTCCACCATTGGAAACTTTTCGGAAAGGTATTCTTCGGTTAAAGTAGTCGTGGTGTAACCCAAATGTTTTTCCCATTTTTCACGTATGGTTAAAATCCCGACACGAATATCGGCAACCGGACGTGTAAAAGTAAAAGGGAGAAGAGCATTGCGAACAGTTCCGTCAAAAAGTATGTAGTTCATTTTGTTTGTTATCAGTTGTGTGTCCAAAGTTTATAAAAAAAATCCGTTCGACAAAGCCTAGGCAAAGTTTATTCAATAAAAAAACCACTCACTTTCGTGAATGGTCTTCCTAAAATTTGAACTCTGAAACTACTATTTTGCGTGTTTCGCGTATTTTGTTTTGAATTTATCAATACGTCCTGCAGTATCGATAAGTTTAGATTTACCTGTATAAAAAGGGTGAGAAGTTCTAGAGATCTCCATTTTGAAAACTGGATATTCAACACCTTCGTGCGTGATAGTTTCTTTAGTTTCTACTGTTGATTTAGTGATAAAAACATCTTCGTTTGACATGTCTTTGAAAGCAACTAATCTGTAATTTTCCGGGTGAATTCCTTTTTTCATGATAAATCTTTTTATTGTTTTGAAGTAGTTCGTTTTGAAGCTTTCACTTTGAAAGGTGTAAACTGGCTACAACTTTTATTAATTTCTTTTTTAAATTGAGAGTGCAAAAATACAACTTTTTTACAAAAATCAAAGCGAACTGTAACTTTTTTTAATTGTTTTAAACTTACTGGTAAGTAATTGCGGAATTACTATATTTGTTAATTAATTAAAACCTAAAAACCATGAATGAAATTATTAAGAAAAACGGAATCAATTTTGGAATTATCTTAGGACTTTTTTCAGTTCTTTTTACAACGGCAATTTATGTAATTGACTTACAACTGTTCACAAGTTGGTGGATTGGTATAGTTGCAATCGTAATCTCAATTGTTATTGGAGTGGTATTAGTATCCAAAACAAAAAAACAATTAGGTGGAAACATCACCTTCAAAGAGGCATTTACAGTGTATTTTATTGCCGCAGTAATTGGTTCTTTTATCTCAACCGTTTACAATTATGTTTTATTCAATTTTATCGATACCCAAGCCAAAGAAACCATCAAAGAAATTACTTTAAAGTATACACAAGAAATGATGGAAAAATTTGGTACACCGGCAGCAACAATCAATGAAACCATGCAAAAAATGGCAGAAACCGACAACTATTCATTAGGCAATCTAATGTTTGGTTTTGCTATAGGCTTAGTGTTTCAAGCGATTTTCGGTTTAATTTTAGCCGCCATTTTCAAATCAAAATCGAATCAAGGATTATAGATGAATCTATCCATAATAATTCCGCTTCTTAACGAGCAGGAATCTTTACCCGAATTACACCAATGGATTGTCAAAGTCATGACAACCCACAATTATTCCTATGAAGTTATTTTCATCGATGATGGAAGCACGGATAATTCATGGACAATTATTGAAAAACTTTCCCAAGAAAACCCGAATGTAAAAGGCATTCGTTTCCTCAGAAATTTTGGAAAATCACAAGCCTTGCATGCGGGTTTTGCCAAAGCCAAAGGCGATGTCGTAATCACGATGGATGCCGATTTACAAGACAGCCCGGACGAAATTCCGGGTTTGTTTGATATGGTGACTAATCAAAATTTCGATTTAGTTTCCGGTTGGAAAAAGAAACGTTATGATTCGGTGGTTGCTAAAAACCTACCTTCTAAACTATTCAATTGGGCAGCGAGAAAAACTTCTGGGGTCTATTTGAATGATTTTAACTGCGGTTTAAAAGCCTACAAAAGTGTTGTCATTAAAAACATCGAAGTTTCGGGAGAAATGCACCGTTATATTCCGGTTTTGGCCAAGAATGCAGGCTTTTCCAACATAGGCGAAAAAGTGGTCATTCACCAAGCGCGAAAATATGGCGAATCTAAATTTGGCATGAGCCGATTCATCAATGGCTTTTTAGATTTGATAACGATTTGGTTCCTTTCAAAATATGGCAAACGCCCGATGCATCTCTTCGGAGCACTAGGTGTTGTCATGTTTATCATTGGCTTCATCTCTACATTTTTAATCATAGGAATTAAACTGATGAAATTATTTGTATTTCATGAACCGACCATTTTAGTAGCACAAAACCCTCTTTTCTATATTGCTTTAACTTCAATGATTATTGGTTCCCAATTATTCTTAGCCGGATTTTTGGGCGAAATTATACTTCGAACCAAAAACAATGAAGAGCGTTATAAAATTTCAAGCGAAGTGAATCTATAACGACTTCATTTCAATAATAAAACAATTACCATGCATATCGAACAAGCTATTTTAGACAAAGTAAACGAATGGTTGACACCAACTTTTGACGTTGACACCCAAAACCAGATCAAAGAAATGATGACGACTTCTCCCAAAAATTTGGAGGAGAGTTTCTATAAAAACTTAGAATTCGGAACCGGTGGAATGCGCGGAATTATGGGTGTTGGCACCAATCGAATCAACAAATATACTTTGGGTAAAAATACGCAAGGCATCTCTGATTATTTAAAAAAATCATTCCCTGGCGAAGACTTAAAAGTCGTAATTGCTTATGATTGTCGTCACAACAGTGACACTTTAGGAAAAGTGGTTGCCGATGTTTTTTCGGCTAATGGCATCAAAGTGTATTTGTTTTCAGAAATGAGACCTACTCCGGAATTGTCTTTTGCTTTAAAATATTTAAAATGTCATGCCGGAATTGTACTAACTGCTTCTCATAATCCGCCGGAATACAACGGTTACAAAGTATATTGGCAAGATGGTGGACAACTCGTTCCGCCACAAGATGAAGAAATCATTCAAGTGATTGAAGACTTAAAATACAGCGAAATTAAATTCGAAGCCAATAATAATTTAATCGAATACATTGATATAGAGATTGACAATGCATTTGTAGAGTCAACTGTTGCGAATGCAAGTTTTAACACTTCGGTAAATGCAAAAGCGAATTTGAAAATTGTTTATACTTCTTTACACGGAACTTCCATAAAATCGGTGCCAAATGTTTTAGCAAAAGCTGGATATACGGATGTAAATATTGTTCCGGAACAAGCTGAACCTAATGGTGATTTCCCAACCGTAGTTTCACCCAATCCCGAAGAACCTGAAGCGTTGACCATGGCTTTGGCTTTGGCAGAAAAATTAAATGCCGATATCGTTTTTGGAACTGATCCTGACAGCGACCGTTTGGGCGTTGCCGTTAGAGACAACAACAATAAAATGATTCTCCTTAACGGAAATCAAACGATGGTTGTTATGACCAATTACTTATTGGAACAATGGAAAAAAGCAGGCAAAATTGACGGCAAACAATTCATCGGTTCTACAATCGTTTCAACACCAATGATGCTCGAATTGGCTTCAGCTTATGGTGTGGAATGCAAAGTCGGGTTGACCGGTTTCAAATGGATTGCCAAGTTTATCAAAGATTTTCCTGAGTTGAAATTCATTGGCGGTGGCGAAGAAAGTTTTGGGTTTATGGTTGGCGATGCCGTTCGCGATAAAGATGCTGTTGGTGCGATTTTATTAATGTGTGAAATTGCAGCACAGGCTAAAGAAAATAACAGTTCCGTTTACCAATATTTGCAACAAATGTATGTGGATTTTGGTTTCTACAAAGAATACCTAATTTCAATTACCAAAAAAGGAATCGAAGGCGCGAATGAAATCAAACAAATGATGATTGACATGCGCGACAATCCGGTTTCTGAAATCAATGGACAACGGGTTATTATGGTAGAAGATTACCAAAATTCTACGGCAAAAAATTTGTTGACCGGCGAAACGGAAAGCTTATTAATTCCAAAATCAGATGTGTTGATTTATTATTTAGAAGACGGTTCAAAAATTTGTGCCCGTCCAAGCGGAACGGAACCGAAAATAAAATTCTATTTCAGCGTCAATACCGCTATAGAAAATTTAGGAGAAATTCCGGCTGCCGAAGCTTATTTGGACCAAAAAATCACCACTATCATTTCTGAAATGCAGTTGAACTAATGAGTAGCATCAAAAAGATATTTCCTTTTATCCGTCCGTACAAAAAGTACGTTTACTTAAACATTTTTTTTAATGTTTTCTACGCTTTGTTCAGCGCTGTTTCTTTTGTGGCACTGATTCCGATGCTGTCCGTGCTTTTTAAAGAAGACAATAAAATCACTACAAAACCGGTTTTTGAAGGTATAGAACACATTGGTAGTTTTGTGGAAAATTATATGGGTTATTACATTTCTCATTTCAACGAAACTAAAGGCCAACAATACACTTTATTAATCATGATTACACTGATTATTACGTTGTTTTTACTGAAAAACTTGTGTAATTATTGGGCGATGTATTTTATTACTTTTCTCAGAAATGGGGTGTTAAGAGACATTCGAAATGCAATGTACAAGAAATCAGTAGAGTTGCCTATCTCCTATTTTTCAGAAAAAAGAAAAGGCGATGTGATTTCAAGAATGACCTCGGATGTTTTGGAAATCCAACATTCTTTTTTGTCGGTTTTAGAATTGATTGTCCGCGAGCCTTTGACCATCTTATTTACTATTGGCGCGATGTTTTTTATCAGTGTCAAATTAACGCTGTTTGTTTTCATATTTATTCCAATATCCGGTTTTATCATTTCCAAAGTAGGTAAATCACTTAAGAAAAAATCAGATAAAGCGGCGATTGAACAAGGTTATTTTTTATCCATTATAGAAGAAACGCTAAGCGGATTAAAAGTTATTAAAGGTTTCAATAGTGAAAAAGTATTCCAAGGGAAATTCACTAATTCAACCGATAGATTTTTTCACCTGAACAATAAAATTCTAAACCGTCAAAACCTTTCTTCACCTTTAAGTGAATTCTTGGGAATCTTAATCATTGCGGTACTTTTAGTTTACGGTGGAAGCATGGTTTTAGTGGAAGGAACGCTTTCGGGCGCAAAATTTATTGGCTATATGGGATTGGCTTATAACATTTTAACACCGGCCAAAGCGATTTCAAAAGCCAGTTATGGTGTCAAAAAAGGAGAAGCTGCTGCTGAAAGAATTTTAGAAATTTTGGAACAAGAAAACCCGATTGAAAGCAAAGAAAATGCGGTTCAGAAATCGACTTTTGAATCCGGAATCACCTTAGAAAACATCAATTTCAGATACGAAGACGAAAACGTCTTAAAGAACTTTTCGCTTCAAGTTCCAAAAGGAAAAACCGTCGCCTTAGTTGGTCAATCCGGTTCGGGAAAAAGTACGATTGCCAATTTATTGACGCGTTTTTACGATGTAAATGAAGGTAAAATAACGATAGACAATGTCGACATCAAAGACATGGATTTACATTCTCTTCGCGGTTTAATGGGCTTGGTAACACAAGATTCTATTCTGTTCAACGATACGATTAAGGCCAATATTGCTTTGGGCAAATTAGACGCCACTGATGAAGAAATCATAGAAGCTTTGAAAATTGCCAATGCCTACGAATTCGTAAAAGATTTACCGGACGGAATTTATGCGAATGTCGGCGACAGCGGAAACAAACTATCGGGTGGACAAAAACAACGTTTGTCCATTGCTCGTGCGGTTTTAAAAAATCCACCGATTATGATTTTGGACGAAGCAACTTCAGCTTTGGATACCGAAAGTGAAAGATTAGTCCAACAAGCTTTGGAAAACATGATGCAAAACCGAACTTCAGTAGTTATTGCGCACCGACTTTCGACTATTCAAAAAGCCGATATGATAGTCGTAATGCAAAAAGGAGAAATCGTGGAGCAAGGAACACATGACGAACTTTTGGCCAAAAACGGAACTTATTCCAAATTGGTAACCATGCAATCTTTTGATTAGATTGTTAGATATTTAGATTATTAGAAGTTTAAGGTATTATATTTGGTCTTTATTGACTGTAATTCGTAATTCGTAATTCATAATTCCAAAATGTATGTAAACAATCCAAATATCAAACTGCCTGAAGATCCAAATACGGTAGTTTGGAAATATTTGGACTTGTCGAAATTTCTCGACTTATTGCTTTCCGGACAATTGTTCATGTCTCGCTCGGACAAATTTGAAGACCAATACGAAGGTACTTTTAGCGAACCAACATTTGAAGAAATCAAAAAACTTTCCGAAAACAATCCTGAATTCCTAGCGTATTACAAATCACACCGCGAAAAAGTGGTGGTTAGCAGTTGGCACATCAACGAATACGAATCGTTTGCCATGTGGCAGATTTTTACCCAAAATAGTGAAGGTTTAGCCATTCAATCTACGATTGGTCGTTTGCAAAAAGCTTTGGAAGCCGAAAAAGATTTCAAACAATACATTGGCGAAGTCAATTATATCGATTACAAAAAGGAATATATTCCGTTTGACGATATGTTTTTTCCGTTCCTGTTTAAGCGAAAAAGTTTTCAATACGAAGGCGAAGTCAGAATCATTGCCGATTTATCCGACAAGGACATTAAAATCAATGACGGTTTAAAAATTGATGTCGATATCAATCAAATGATTGAAAAAATCTATATTCATCCCAAATCGGAAAATTGGTATAAAAAGTTGGTGATTGAATTGGTCTCCAAATTAGGGTTTGATTTTGAGATTGAAAAATCCGATTTAGAGAGCGATATTTTAATCTAAAAATTAAGGTAATGGATTAATCTCTATGGCTTTCCATTCTTTATCCAAAAGATTAACATAATAATAATGAAGTGTGTCTTCTTTGTCGAAGGCACCGTTTTTATTAGTGTCTTCAATAGCTCTGAAGTACAACCTGTTTCTGGATTCAATTATATTCCAATCAATTAATTCCTGAAAATCAGTAGAGATTTTAGTAAAGTTTTTCCCTGAAATATCACTCAAGTAAAGTGATTTGATGTCACTATTGTTGACTTTATTGTCTTTATTGGTATCTAAATCCGCCAAGGTAAAAACCATCAGTTGCTTTTTGGCTTTGTCGGCTATGCCTTTTAAATAAGTAGCCGTTTCTATCAACACATTTTTTTCGGTCAAGGCATAAATCGTGTCTTGCCCTATTTCTTGAAACTTCAAATTCTGCAAATAACCGGTAATTTGGTATTCGCCATAATTAGAAACCGTATAACCCGTATTAGAATCATAAGAAGATTTTATGCCTTTTTTGTCACTAGAAATCGTTCCGATTGGAAAAATCAAGTAATTGGTTCCATCCATATTGATAGGTAAATCGGCAATTTCAATTTGACTGGTATCTTCAGGAACTTCGGTTTTAACTTTTGAAGGATCTTGATAAATCACTTTGGGTTTTGGCGCTTCTTCTTTTTTGCAACTTACCAAAGTCAGCACTAAAATCAAGGAAATATAGAAAGGATAATTTTTCATCTCAAAATAATTTGTAATCAAAAATAGTGAATTATTTCTACAATTTTGCGGTCAGCTTTATATTGAAAACTCGCGTAGTCATATAATTTGGAATTCCGTATTGATTTTTGGTATAAACATCGCGAACCCAAGTATTGGTAATGGCATTTTGATTGTTGAACAAGTTGAAAATTTCAAAACCAAAGGACAAGTCCTCGAATTTTTTCAGCCAATGACCATCCGGTCTTTCATTGTTTCTTTCGGTTAAAACATAAGAGAAACCAACATCGGCACGACGGTAATCACGCAAACGGGTTTGGTAAGTATAAGCATCTGCATAAGATGGAGAACCGCCCGGCAAACCGGTGTTGTAAACCAAATTCAGATACAATTTCATATTAGGTAAATTCGGCATATAATCTTGGAATAAGATTCCAACTTTCAATCTTTGATCTGTAGGACGCGCTATAAAGCCTCTGCCATTTTGGTTTTCTTCCGTTTTCATATAACCTAAACTCAACCAAGATTCTGTTCCGGGAACGAATTCTCCGTTTAATCTCATATCTAAACCATAAGCATACGCTTCCGCATCATTATTGGCGCGGTAACGGATCCTAACATTTTCCAAAGTATAAGTATTTACGTCCGTCATAGTTTTGTAATAGGCTTCGGTAACCAATTTAAAAGGACGTTTTGCCATTTTGAAATTATAGTCATTACTCAACACGAAATGAATCGATTGCTGTGCTTTTACATTTGGATTTACATTGCCATCCATATCTCTCAACTCGCGATAAAATGGCGGTTGGTGATACAAACCGGCAGCAAAACGGAATATCATGTCTTTGTCCCAATCCGGTTTAAGGGCAAATTGTGCTCTCGGACTGAAAACGGTTTGGCTTTTCGCATTTGAAATACCATCACCTGATACTGTCCAATTGTGAAAACGCGCACCGGCTGTAATCCATAGTTGACTGTTACCCATTTCAGTTTTAGTATTCCATTGGGCAAACCCTGAAAATCTGTCTATGTCGATGAAATTAGTTGCTCTAACGTTTTGATATGGTACTAAAGGTCCAACATAAGGATTATAAGGTTGGTCATTTGGGAAATCAAAATCGGGCGGATTTAAAGAAAAACCGGCTGAGTCAATTACTTCCCATTCTACGATTCTGTCGCGAATATTTTCACGAGTGTATTTAAAACCCCAATCGATTTGGTGCTTTT
Organism: Flavobacterium sp. UBA7682; assembly: GCF_002482945.1. NCBI lineage: Bacteria > Pseudomonadati > Bacteroidota > Flavobacteriia > Flavobacteriales > Flavobacteriaceae > Flavobacterium > Flavobacterium sp. UBA7682. Next base: position 25,969 of record NZ_DLGY01000044.1, on the reverse strand, counting down.
TGTTATTTACGAAATGGGTTCCTTTGACTTCTGCGTTAATAATTAAGGCATCTAAATCGTTACGAGCATGATTTAATTGCGTTCCGACACCTTGACTGTACGTCACTTCGCCTACAGTTTCTGAACCGATATTGGTATCGACTTCTCCTAAAAAATAAGCTGCAAAAATGTCGAAATACTCTTGTTCCTGTGTATGATAAACCGAACCAATTAATCTGAAATTATTGTTTTCGTCTTTAACAAAAGTGGTTTTTAGTGCACCAAAAAGCGTTTGGTATTTGTCTTTTTCTTGACCATCATAAAATATTTGCAACGCAATCGGTTCATCTATGGTTCCAAAATTGGTTTGACGCGTCAACGGTTGGTAATTGTATTTGTTCTGCGATGCATTTCCTAAAAAACTGAATTGCCATCTTTTATTTGGACTAAAATTAACGTTGGTTTGTACGTCCATAAAAGTTGGTCGGAAATTGGTTTGCGTTTCCTGACTGTTTACAAAAAGTGAGTTGTCGCGGTAACGAATTCCGGTTATGGCTGACCATTTTTTATTTTTCGAAATACCTTCTCCGGTTACACTTCCGCCTAACAAGCTGGCTTCGGCTGTCAGGCTATATTTTGTTGGTTTACGGTAAGTAATATCTAAAACAGAAGACATTTTATCGCCATATTTCGCTTGAAAGCCACCGGCAGAAAAATCGACGTTTTGCACCATATCGGTATTGGTAAAACTCAATCCTTCTTGTTGACCGGATCGAACTAAAAACGGACGATAGACTTCTATTTCGTTGACATAAACTAAGTTTTCATCGTAATTTCCACCACGGACGTTGTAACCCGAACTTAATTCGTTGTTAGCATTTACGCCTGCAAAAGTTTTCAAAACGCTTTCTACTCCGGGCATGGCGCTAGGATTTTTACGAATAGTTTCCGGTTCGATTGAGGTAATTCCTTGAACTCGTCTTTTACTACTGGTAATTACCACATCATTTAGTTGCTCGGCTTTTTCACTCATTACTACATGGTATTCTAAGTTTTCGGCAGGTTTTAATTGAAAAGTTGCTGTTATACTTTTTAACGATGTATGTGTAAACACCAAGACCACTTTTTGATTGGCCGGAACAGATATTTCATAGAAACCGTTTGCATCGGTAGTCGCTGATCTGGTTTGGTAACTTACGTTAACATTTTCAACTGGTCTGTTATTTTCATCGAGTACGACTCCGGCGACTTTAGCCGTTTGATTTTGGGCAAAAGTGATGCAACTGAACGCTAAAAAAAGGAGCGTAAAAAGGAATTGATTTGTTCTCAAAGGATATAATTAAGGTTTTTGACTTCTAAAAAAATGTGTTTCAAAGATAGTAGAATTTCCAACATTATCCTTAACGACGACTTTTAAATCGTTTTTCCCTTCGGCTACTATACCATCTGAAAAGCGATGAATCAGTTTTTTAGTTTTGGGTTCATATTCCAATAAAATCCATTTGTCGTTGAGCGTGCCTTCGTAGCTTTTGATGCCTGACAAATCATCGGAAATCGTGAATATCAATTCGTTTTGTTGGCTAATCCATTTACCACCGATTTTCTTATCAATTTTGATTTTTGGCGGCATACTGTCTTTGAATAATTTGTAATCTCCCAAATATTTGGAATAAACAGTAAACGAATTTTTGTAGCGTTTAGTATGGTAATAGTAGATTTTTTTACCATCAATGGAACCGATAAACATTTTTTGTCTTTCGTTTTCGGCAGTAATACTGTCTTCAAAAGTTATCGTCATATTGGCGAAAGCCGGTTCCAAATCATCATGCAAATGCAACAATCCGTTTTTGACTTCAAAATCCATGTAGAAATCTTTTAGAAAAGCATTCGCCGGAATAGAAACAGTGACATTTTCTAATGAAAAGACATTTTCTTTATTGGTTTTGACTAAATATTTGGATGTAATTGACTCTTCGTAGACTTTAGAAGGTAATGGTGAATAGTCAATCGGGATAAAAACTCTAGTCACATTTTCGCTAAAATCGGCTATTTCAATTTTATAGTTTTGAGTTACATTGGAAGTAACTGAAATGATTCCTCCATTGGTTCCGGATTGGATTATGCTCAGTGGATATGCATTTTCAGCAAACAGTTTCTGAACGCGTTGTCCTAACTTTTTATAGCGGCCATAATCAATTAGCGCATTGACATAACGCGTTTCATCGAAAGCAAAAGTGTCAAACTTGTAACTAAAATTGGTTTTGCCGTTCAGAAAAGTTTGTACTCTAAAAATTCCATTTGCATTCCAGGAAACATCATCATAGTCAAAAGTGGTAATTCCGAAACCGATTTTCCCTGTCGCCAACACTTTTTCGGCGATATAACTTCCGTCTGCTTGTTGTGAAATACTGACCGCAATTGGTCTTTTTGATTGATTGACTATCGAATTATTATCTAAAGGATAAACAAACAAGCTGTTAAGAATTGGTCTTTTCGAATCGGTTATTGCCGAATCGAAGCCGAAATACATCGGATTGATAATTTTCTCGGATTGGGTGTCGCGAATTTCAAAATGCAAATGCGGACCATCAGAACCGCCTGTATTTCCGGAAATTGCGATAACATCATCTTTTTTGACTAATAAATCCGTGGAAGAAAATGTTAAATCAATTTCATACGATTTCGCTTTATACTGTTCGCTTTTAATTAACTTTTCAACTTCACCGTATCCCGATTGTAAATGTCCATAAACAGAGGTATAACCATTAGAATGGGTAATGTAAATGGCTTTCCCATAACCATTTTCGGCTATTTTAATTCGGGAAATATAACCATCAGCTACGGCATAAACATTGAATCCTTCTTTTTTTTGGGTTTTAAAATCGAAACCTGAGTGAAAATGATTGGGTCTTAATTCGCCAAAGTTGCCCGAAAGCTGCAAAGGAATATCCAAAGGAGAACGAAAATAGTCCTTTGGATACTGATTTTGGCTTAAAACCAAAGTTGAATAACAACACAAAAACAAGATATATTTCATCCAAAAGTTGTTTTAGCTAAGATACAAAAAAGTGAGTTAAAATTTACAATCGTGATTTTTAATTTATAACTCGTTAAAAAACAAAATATTATAATTTCATTTAAAAACAAGGAATAAATAATTGTCAAAAATATTGTGCAAACAAAATAGAATCCTAACTTTGTAAAGTAAGTAATGAATAAAGTAATTTATGAGTGAAATTGCAGAAATAATTGATTCTGTTGAAAATAGGATTGAAAAACTTTTTATGAAAATAGACAGTTTGGAGAAAAATTCTATGGCATTAAGAACAGAATTGCAAGAAGCTGCAAAATTGATTCAAAAGAAAACTGACGAAATCACAGCATTGAAATCAGAATGTGAATCCCTCAAAATGGCCAATTCATTATTAGGCGGTGAAGAAAATAAAAGAGATACAAAGCTTAAAATAAATTCATTAATCAGAGAGATCGATTACTGTATAGCGCAGTTATCAGACTAAAATATGGAGGATAAGCTTAAAATAAAGTTATCAATAGCCGACAGAGTTTACCCGTTAACGGTAGATCTTTCGCAAGAAGAAGGTCTGAGAAGTGCTTCTAAAAAAATTGATGCAATGATTAAGCAATTCGAAGAAAACTATGCCGTTCGCGACAAACAAGATGTATTGGCCATGTGCGCTTTACAATTTGCCTCGCAAGTAGAACAAAAGCAAGTGGACAATTCCATTGATGGTACAGAAACTCTGGACAGATTAAAAAAAATTAATGATTTATTGTTCGACTATCTCGATAAAAAATAACGTTCTTAACATAGATTACAATACCGCCTACATTAGATTTTAATTGGTAAACTCAACACTAACAATTTAGAATGAGCAAATCATCGTTACTAAAGCACGCCACTTTTATCGTGGATCCTTGACCAACGAGTTAGCTCAAAACTTGTCCTTACGAGTTTATGCATTCACCTAATGTAGGCTTTTTTTATATATAAACACAATCAAAACATGGAAATTACATTAACTATAATTGCGTTAATCGTTGGCGTTGCCGGAGGTTTTGGAATTGCAAAATTCCTAGAAAAAAGCAACGTCTCTAATATGATTAAAAACGCTAAAAAAGAGGCTACCTCTATCTTAAGAGATGCTAACGTTGAGGCTGAAAACATTAAGAAAGACAAACTACTTCAAGCCAAAGAGAAGTTTTTAGAATTAAAATCAGAGCATGAAAAAGAGATTTTAAACAAAGACAAAAAAATAGCCGAAGTAGAGAAGAGAACACGCGATAAAGAATCTCAAGTATCGAGCGAATTGGCCAAAGCCAAAAAAGTCAATGACGATTACGAAGCCAAAACAAATGAATACAATAGTAAAATAGAGCTGTTAGACAAGAAACAACAAGAGCTTGAAAAACTACACAAAAGTCAGGTAGAGCAATTGGAAGTGATTTCAGGTCTGTCTGCTGAAGATGCTCGTGAGCAATTGGTAGAAAGCTTGAAAGCGGAAGCCAAAACCAAAGCGATGTCGCATATCCAAGACACCATTGAAGAAGCTAAATTAACAGCGCAACAAGAAGCTAAAAAAGTTATCATCAATACCATTCAACGTGTTGGAACGGAAGAAGCAGTAGAAAACTGTGTATCTGTTTTCAATATCGAATCAGATGACGTTAAAGGAAGAATCATTGGTCGTGAAGGAAGAAACATCCGTGCTTTAGAGGCCGCTACCGGTGTTGAAATTATTGTTGACGATACTCCGGAAGCAATTATCTTATCGTGTTTTGATCCGGTGAGAAGAGAAATTGCTCGTTTGTCATTACACAAATTGGTAACTGACGGCAGAATTCACCCGGCGAGAATTGAAGAAGTAGTGGCCAAAACGACGAAACAAATCGACGATGAAATCATTGAAGTTGGTAAACGTACAGTTATTGATCTAGGAATTCACGGTTTACATCCTGAATTGATTAAAGTAGTTGGTAGAATGAAATACCGTTCCTCATACGGACAAAACTTATTACAACACTCGCGTGAAGTTTCCAAGCTTTGCGGAATCATGGCCGCTGAATTAGGATTGAATGTAAAATTAGCAAAACGCGCCGGTTTACTACACGATATTGGTAAAGTACCAGATACAGAAAGTGATTTACCACATGCCTTATTAGGAATGCAATGGGCTGAGAAATATGGCGAAAAAGAAGAAGTTTGCAACGCGATTGGAGCGCACCATGACGAGATTGAAATGAAATATTTGATTTCTCCGATTATTCAGGTGTGTGATGCAATTTCAGGCGCAAGACCAGGCGCAAGACGTCAAGTACTTGATTCTTATATCCAAAGACTAAAAGACTTGGAAAACATTGCCTTTGGCTTTACCGGCGTTAAGAATGCTTACGCAATTCAGGCCGGTCGCGAACTACGTGTGATTGTAGAAAGTGAAAAAGTAAGTGACGATATGGCTTCTAACCTATCATTTGAAATTTCACAAAAGATTCAAACGGAGATGACTTATCCGGGGCAAGTAAAAATCACTGTAATCAGAGAAACAAGAGCGGTGAATATCGCTAAATAATTAAAAGTACTGCATAAAAAAGGCGACCTATTGGTCGCCTTTTTTATTAGGTAAATATCTTTTTAATCACATCGCCAGTCATCGGCTTCACATAATATTCCGCAATTAAACTCTTAAATTGTTCGAGTTTATCAGAATTGAAATAATCTTCAGAAGAACTTACAACATAAATGGTGATTTCTTTTAAGACATTTTTTCTTATTTCACTAAATTCCTCCAAAAATTGCCAACCATCGAGAACAGGCATATTAATATCCAATAAGATTAAATCAGGAAGGTTTTCGGTTTCATTAAGTTTGGCTTTTAAATCGCTCAAGGCATCTAGTCCATTCTCAAAAAAACATGGATTGACCTGAATATTATTTTTTTCGAGCAACTTCTTGATAATAAAGTGGTGCATCTTATCATCATCCACAACAAATAGGTTGTTGAACTTCATTTTAAAAACAGATTTGGGGATTATTGTCTTAGACTTTGCAATATTAAACAAAAAAACCGATAAACTACGCTTTTCTCGGATGAAATGTATTGATGATTTGTGTTAAATGTCTCCTATCCAAGTGAACATAGATTTCAGTCGTCGTAATTGACTCATGACCAAGCATCATTTGAATCGAACGTAAATCAGCACCATTCTCAAGTAAATGGGTAGCAAAAGAATGCCTTAAAGTATGTGGACTTATATTTTTAACTAAATTGATTTTAACAGCTAAAGTTTTTATAATAGTAAAAACCATAGCTCTCGTAAGTTGTTTGCCTCTTCGATTTAAAAACAAAGTATCTTCAAAACCTTTAGCAACAACCATATGATTTCTAATTGATTGCTTATAGAGTCCGATAAACTTTTGGGTAGATTGGGCTATCGGAACAAATCGCTGTTTGTTGCCTTTACCTGTAATTTTAATAAAGCCTTCTTCAAAAAACAAGTCAGATATCTTCAAAGTAATTATTTCGGAAACACGCAAGCCACATCCATATAAAGTTTCGAGCATCGCTCTGTTGCGTTCACCTTCGGGTGTGGCCAAATCTATGGCGCCAATTAAATTATCAATGTCTTCCACTGATAAGGTATCCGGCAATTTTCTGCCTATTCTTGGGGCTTCAATCAATTCCATCGGATTGTCAGAACGAAAATCTTCAAAAATTAAATACGTAAAAAAGCTCTTTAATCCTGAAATTATTCGGGCTTGCGAACGCGCGTTGACTTCTTTAGAGATTTCATAAATAAACTGTTGAATGGTTTCTTCCTTAATTTTTTCGGGAGAAACATTGATATTAGCAGCACTTAAAAAAGCGCACAATCTTTCCAAATCAAAAGTATAATTAGCCACTGTATTTTTTGACAAGCCTCTTTCAATTTTTAAATAAGATTGAAAACTCTTGATATAGCTGTTCCAGTTCATATTACAAATAAACGAAATGTATGGATATAAAAAAACCTCTCATAACGAGAGGTTTTAAAATATAATCTTTAAAACTGATTAGAATCTGTATCCTAAACCAACATTAAATGAATTTGTAGAAATTTTAGCATCACCTCCAGTATCGTTCAAATCTGCTAAACCTAAGTTATATCTAGCATCAAAGAATAATCCTGACTCCAATTCATAACCGGCACCGATTCCTAAACCATAATCAAATGATTTCAATGAATCTTTGATAGCATCTCCTCCTGCAACAAAACCAAATTGAGGTCCAGCTTGAAGATTTAAACCTTCCATTATGTAATACTTAGCCATAACCGGTATTCTAACGAAATTTAATCCAGTCTCTGGGTTATCAGCACCCTCCATAGAGTATAATAACTCTGGTTGAACGTGGAATTTCTCAGAAATAGTAAAATCTACTAAACCACCTAAGTAGAAGTTTGAAGCAGCATCAGTATCTGCATCTCCACCAAAGTTAGTGTTGGCATAACCAGCTTTAACACCAAATCTCATGTCGCTTGAACCACCTTTGTCTTGTGCATTAGCAAACCCAAAAGCGCATATTGCAGCAACAGTTAAAATAATTTTTTTCATGTTTATTAATTTTAAAATTAGTGAGACTAAATTATTCTTAATCCTTTTTAAGCAGCCAAAGACCTCTTTATAGTTATTAACATTTTTGTTAACAATTTTCACAAGCTACACTATTGATTTACAAGGAAATGTTGCCATCTCATAAAGATTTTAAAAAAAAGAGCACTAATAGGAAAATACAAAAAACCACTTTCAATGCTTGCACCTCAACATAAAATCATCAAAAAACATTAATTTTCACTGTTAAAGATTCTTTATACATTTACAAAAAGATCAAATTGTATGAAAATTATAATAATAAATGGACCAAACCTCAACCTATTAGGAAAACGCGAACCGGAAATATATGGTAACAAGACCTTCGAAAACTATTTTGAAGAATTGAAAAGTAAATACACTATAATCGATTTGGACTATTTTCAAAGTAATATTGAAGGCGAACTAATTGATAAAATTCAGGATACAGGTTTTACCTATGACGGCATTATTCTCAATGCGGCAGCTTACACACATACATCGGTTGGTATAGGCGATGCTGTTAAAGCTATCATAACACCGGTAATTGAAGTACACATTTCTAATACATTTGCTCGAGAAACTTTTCGCCATCAATCTTTTATTTCTCCAAATGCTAAAGGAATTATCATTGGTTTCGGGTTAAAAAGTTACGAATTGGCTTTGCAATCATTCTTATAAACTCTAAAATTTATCTTTAACATGCCTAAAAAACTACTTTCTGCCGTATTCTTATTTATTTCTACAATCGCTTTGTCACAAGTCAAAGGAAAAGTCACCGACGAAAAAGGAAATCCATTGCCTTTTGTAAACATCTTCGAGGAAAACACCTATAACGGAACCACCAGTAACGACCAAGGGCAATTTGAATTAAATCTGAAAACGCCAGGAAAACAACACACTATTATTTTTCAGTATTTAGGTTTTAAGACCAACAAGCAAACAATTACTATTGATAAAACACCTGTCGTTTTAGAGATTGTAATGGTTGAAGAAAATTTCATTTTAAATGAAGTAGTCATCAATCCAAAAGACAATCCGGCAAATGAAATCATTAGGAATGCCATCAAAAACAAAAAAGAAAACTCTGCTAAAACAGCAAGATATACTGCCGATTTTTATTCGAGAGGTATTTTTAGAGTTAAAAATTTACCCAAAACAATCTTAGGGCAAAAACTCGATTTCTTTGACGAGGTAATTGACTCTACACGAAGCGGTATTTTATATTTGTCCGAAACCGTTTCCAAAGTTACTTTTCAAAAACCGGATAAAATGAAGGAAGAAATCTTGGCTTCCAAAGTCAGCGGTAATGACAACGGCTTTAGTTTTAACGATGCTTCGTCTGCCAATTTTGATTTTTATGAAAATTATTTAGAATTTGATACTAATGTAGTTTCCCCTATAGCAGATAACGCATTCAACTATTACAAATACCAATTTGAAGGTTCGTTTTTTACAGAAAATCGCCAACAGATTAACAAAATCAAAATCATTCCACGCAGAGAAACTGAACCCGTAATGTCGGGCTACATTTATATAGTCGATGATACTTATGCAATCTATGCAGTTGATGTCAGTTTTACCGGCAAGCAAATTCAAAATCCTGCGTTAAACACTTTGACTTTAAAACAAAATTTCAGCTACAACAGCACTTCAAGAATCTGGGCAAAAAATACACAAACTTTAGATTTTGATGCCGGAATGTTAGGCGTGAACATCTCCGGAAGATTTACTTATGTGTTTTCAAATTTCGCCTTTCCAGAAAAATTTGAAAAGAAAACATTTACAGCAGAAGTTATCCGATTTGAAGAAAATGCCAATAAAAAAGACGATGCTTTTTGGAACACCATTCGTCCCGTGCCTTTAACTTCTGAAGAAACCACCGATTATATTAAGAAAGATGCGCTTCAAGAAAAGAAAAAGTCAAAAGTATATTTAGATTCAATTGATGCCAAAAAAAATAAATTCCGCTTGATGGATGTTTTAAATGGTTACAGCTATTCTAATTCTTATAAAAAATGGTCGATAAATTACAACGGACCATTATTAAACACTTCTTTCAACACCGTTCAAGGCTATAATACCAGTATTGGTTTGTCTTACTTTAAAAGAAACGAAGACAAAAACACTTATTATCAATTTGGTTCGTCTTTGGCGTATGGCTTTTCAGACGAGAGATTTAGACCAACGGCTTATTTTTCGTCAAAACTAAGCAACAAATCAAAATCTTATCTTTCTGTTTTTGGCGGGAATTCGGTCAATCAGTTCAACCGCGAAGAGCCAATTTCAAAGTTGATTAATTCCATAAGTACGTTATTTTTCAAAAACAACTTTATGAAATTGTATGAGAAGAATTATATCGCTGCTAATTTTTCAAGAGAAATGTTCAATGGGTTAAACATGAGTTTAGGTCTTGAATATGCAGAAAGAAAACCGCTCTTCAACACTACAGATTATACTGTAATCAAATCAGAAGATTTATATACTTCGAATAATCCTTTGCTTCCTTTTGACTATACTACATCAGCGATTGACAGACATAATTTGGTTAAACTAAATGTTGGTGCCAGAATAAAATTTGGCCAACAATACATCACACGTCCTGACGGGAAATACAATCTCGGGAACGACAAATACCCAACCGTTTCCCTAAATTATGAAAAAGGATTAGGCGGAAGTGAGAACCTATACAATTATGATAAAATTTCGACCAGAATAACCTATGATTTAACTATGGGCAATAAAGGCGCAATAGCCATCAACACCAAGGCCGGAAAGTTCTTTAATGCAGAAGGAATCTCCTTTGTTGATTATAATCATTTCAACGGAAACCAAACCCATGTGGTATTTGGCAGTTCTTATACCAATCAATTTAACTTTTTACCTTACTATTTAGCCAGTACCAACGACAGCTATTTTGAAACGCATATGGAATACAACGACAAAGGGTTTATCATGAATAAAATTCCGTTGTTGAACAAATTGCAATCAAAATTAGTTTTAGGCTTTAAGAACCTGGCGGTTCCCGATAGAAATCCTTATCAAGAATTCTCTGCCGGTTTAAGCAATTTAGGCTTTGGGAAATTCAGAGTTTTGAGAATCGATTATGTTCGTACCTATCAAAATGGTTATCAAGGCGATGGCGTGATGTTTGGTCTCAATTTTTAAATGAAATGAATAATAAAAAGTGATTTTATTCGTTTTAGAGATAACCATAAAACTAAAACCATGAAAAAAGCTATTTATATTTTTATCCTATTTTTCGTTGTTGCCTTTTTTATTATTTTATCAACGGCGATTGATACTTCCAAAGAAAATTCCATTGAAGTTTCCGGGACCGTAAAATCAGTTTATGAAGGTGGTGTTAAAGATGTGGTTTTTAAATTGGAAAACCACAAAACTACCTACTATATCAATCGCGGTTTTGAAAACGGATTTGAAATGGCTAAAGCCAAAAAAGATTTTGAAGGAAAAAAAATTACACTGTTTTATGCTAAAAGTTGGACACCTTTAGCGCCATTCGGGACCACTTGTAAGCACATTACTCGTCTTACCATAAATGACAGTGTTGTTTTCAGCGAATGGTAATTATTTTATAAAAACATCATATCCAAAACGGATTAACGTCAATACCACTACAAAAAGGAAAAACTTTCTAATAAAGTCGTTTCCTTTTTTTATGGCTAATTTGGCGCCAATCCAACCGCCTAAAGCATTAGAGAAAGCCATCGGAATCGCAAAAGCCCATATGATTTTGCCTTTCAAGACAAACAAACATATCGAACCGAAGTTGGTGGCAAGATTGACCATTTTTGCATTCGCGGAAGCATGAAGAAAATCAAATCCTAAAATCGAAACAAATCCTAACACTAAAAAACTTCCCGTTCCGGGACCAATAAAGCCATCGTAGAAACCAACCAATATGCTGATGATAACCGCGTAAAGCATTTGCCTTTTAACGGTATGTGCTTTCTCTTGGTGTTGTCCGAAGTTTTTCTTTTTAAAAGTATAAATCGCCAATCCGATTAAAACAAAAAACAGCAACGGTTTCATAAAATCACTACTGACCACATTCAACAGCGCCGAACCTAAAAAAGCTGAGCAAAAGGCCAAGACCGCCATAATAGACAGCAGCTTCCAATTCATATCGACTTTCTTCAAATACTGAAAAGCAGCAAAACTAGTACCGCTAAATGCCGGAATCTTAAGTGAACCAATTATACTCGCCACAGATAAATTGGGCATCAATATCATTGCAACCGGAGTTTGAATCAAACCGCCGCCGCCAACAATAGCATCAACAAAACCGGCAAAGAAAGAAGCAATACAAAGCAATACAATGATGTAGGTTTCCATAGGCTCAAAATGAAAAGAGGCACAATTTGCGCCTCTTTATATATCTGTTTTGTTAAACTCTAACGATGTTAGCCCCTAAAGCTCTGAGCCTTTCGTCAATTCTTTCGTAACCGCGATCAATTTGCTCAATATTTTGAATCGTAGAAGTTCCTTTAGCAGAAAGCGCAGCAATCAACAAGGAAATTCCCGCACGAATATCAGGCGAAGACATTGTTGTCGCTTTTAATTGCGATTGAAAATTATGTCCCATGACCACCGCTCTGTGTGGATCACACAACATAATTTTGGCACCCATATCAATCAATTTATCCACGAAGAACAAACGGCTTTCGAACATTTTTTGGTGAATTAAAACATCGCCATTGGCTTGCGTTGCTACCACCAAAACGATACTCAACAAGTCAGGCGTAAATCCCGGCCAAGGCGCATCGGCAATAGTTAAGATAGAACCGTCAATATCAGTTTTAACGGTATAACCTTTGGTATGAGCCGGAATATAAATATCGTCTCCTTTTCTTTCTAAAGTGATTCCCAATTTTCTAAACACACTTGGAATCACACCCAAGTTATCCCAACTTACATTTTTAATGGTAATTTCACTACGCGTCATCGCTGCCAATCCAATCCACGAACCGATTTCAATCATATCCGGAAGGATTCTGTGTTCGCAACCGCCTAATTTTTCAACGCCTTCAATGGTCAATAAGTTAGACCCAACACCGGTGATTTTCGCACCCATGGAGTTCAACATTTTACACAACTGTTGTAAGTAAGGCTCGCAGGCTGCATTATAAATAGTAGTTGTTCCTTCAGCTAAAACAGCTGCCATCACAATATTGGCTGTTCCGGTTACTGATGCTTCGTCCAATAACATGTGAGCGCCTTTCAAACGGGTTTTGGTTTCCACGCCATAGAAATGGTCTTCTCTTTCGTAACGGAATTTGGCTCCTAAATTGATGAATCCTTCAAAGTGCGTATCCAAACGACGACGACCAATTTTATCACCACCCGGTTTTGGAATATAACCACAACCAAATCTGGCTAAAAGTGGCCCAACAATCATAATCGAACCTCTTAAGCTTCCACCTTCTTTCTTAAAGGCTTCCGTTTTTAAATAATCAATATTGACTTCATCTGCTTGAAAAGTGTAATCACCAACACCGTTTTTTTGAATTTTTACGCCCAAATTCCCCAATAAAACGATGAGTTTATTAACGTCAATAATATCCGGAATATTGGTAATTCTAACTTTTTCTGAAGTTAATAATGCCGGACACAAAACTTGCAATGCTTCATTTTTGGCGCCTTGTGGTTGTACATCTCCTTTCAGTGAAATGCCACCTTCAATTTTAAAAGTTCCCATATGTGTTTTTAAGGTTCTGAGGTCATGAGGCTCTGTGGTTCTGAGGCCTTAGTACCTTAGAACCTTAGTGCCTCAGCACCTTTATTTCTGATTGTTATTATTTTTCTTCGGGAACGGTTTCTTCCCGTTATTATTACTCTTAATCTTTGCGCTTTGAGGCGGCATATTTTTGTTCGACATTTTCTTATTGGTACGCATCAAATCACTGGTATTCAATAATTCTTCAGAGCTCTGCAATAAATTTAAAGTACCTTCGGACAATTCATATAAATGCTCAAAAATCACGGTATCGGTTACCGTGTCTTTGTTCCAACTCAAATAAGATTTCTTCATATGGTTGGCAATGACTTTTACCAACGCATTTTTCATTTCGCCTTCTTCCCAACTGTTGGCCACATCAATCATGTATTTGATGTTGTTGCCATAAAAACGATACTTCGGATTTTTTTGCGGGTAAGGCAAACGTTCCGGTTTCAGATGAATTACATCTTTGGTCGGAATAGGATACGGAGAATCAACATCCAATCTGAAATCGGACATGATAAAAATCTGATCCCACAATTTATGCTGAAAATCGGGCACATCACGCAAGTGCGGATTCAAACTTCCCATTACCTGAATAATGTATTTGGCTGCTTTGTTGCGCTCTTCCCTATCTGCAATTACAGTGGCTTGGTCAATCAATTTTTGCAAATGACGACCATATTCCGGAATAATCAAATGCGTTCTCTCGGCATTGTACTCCAAATGGTGAACGACATCATTGGCATTCTCTTTTATATATTTCTCCGCCATCATAATGAAATTATTCCTTCTATATTAGAAACTTCAATGTATTTCTCGACAACGCTTTCCGGACTTTCCATCATCACGTTTACAGAAAGACTGGTGTATTTTCCCGTTTTAGATTGGGTAGTTTGGATTACGGCGCCCAAATTATCAAAAGCATTTTCGACTTCTTCAATCTTTTTAGGGTCTGTTGGCACAATAAATTTATACAAATATTCAGTCGGCCATGTTGAAGTATTGTTCAACTCTTCTCGCAATCGGGTATAAAATTCTTCGGTTTTCTTATCCATTAATCAAAAAATAAAAGCAAATATACAGTATTGATTTCAGATTTTGGAGAAGAATTCCATCGGTTTTATTTATTTTTTTGACTTGTGCCGATCTTAATCAGTAGCGAAAGGTTCGGGTTGGTTTACAAGCCGTTTTCCTGCTGTCCGCTTTTACACGGTAACCGCTCCCATCAGGGCTAAAAAGGAAACTAATCGCACTTTTGGCCACGACCGAAATAAAAACCAAAATCCCTTTCGGTATTCTAATTTGTTTCAATAAATTTGCCCCTTATTGCTAAAAATTTTGAAAAAGGAACTCATAGTCATAACCGGCGGTCCGGGCACCGGAAAAACCACAATCATCGATGCACTTATCGAACAAGGTTACGCGTGTTTCCCTGAGATTTCAAGACAAGTAACTTTAGAAGCCAAAAAACAGGGCATCGAACAATTGTTTCTTGAAAAACCTTTACTCTTCAGCGAATTATTACTCGAAGGCAGAAGAAAACAACACCAACAAGCTACGGAAGACGTGGCCGATTTGGTTTTCCTCGACCGAGGAATTCCCGATATTTTAGCTTACATGCATTACATCGGCGACAGTTATCCGGCTTTTTTTGACCATGCTTGCAGAGAACATCAATACGCCAAAATTTTTGTACTTCCGCCTTGGGAAGAAATCTACGAAAGTGACGAAGCGCGTTATGAAAACTTTGAGCAAGCCAAACTCATCTTCGACCATTTGATAGAAACCTATGAAAAATATGGTTATGAACTCATTCAAGTTCCTTGCGGAACCGTGGAAGAACGCATCCAATATATCTTAAGTCAGCTTGCATAAATACATTTTTTGTATAACAGCACTCCAATTCTTTTTTATACATTTGAATTAGTTTGTAATTCACCATTCACAATTGACCATTCACAATTTGAATTCAGCCCTAGAAATCCTAACCAAGTATTGGAAACACGATGCTTTTCGGAAACCACAGGAAGCTATCATCGCTTCGGTTTTGGAAGGCAAAGATACTTTTGCCTTGATGCCAACCGGTGGCGGAAAATCGATTTGTTTTCAGGTTCCGGGCATGATGAAGGAAGGCATTTGCTTGGTGATTTCTCCGCTGATTGCGCTGATGCGTGACCAAGTACAGAATTTACAAAACAAAGGCATAAAAGCCATCGCTTTAACCGGTGGCATTCATTCCGATGAGATAATCGATTTATTAGACAATTGCCAGTTTGGCAATTACAAATTCCTATACCTTTCTCCTGAACGTTTGCAAAACGACTGGATTTTGGAACGCATTAAAAATCTTCCTGTAAATCTTATCGCGATTGACGAAGCACATTGTGTTTCACAATGGGGACATGATTTTCGACCGGCATATTTGAAGATTGTACAACTTAAAGAATACTTTCCGAAAGTGCCTTTTTTGGCTTTGACTGCTTCGGCTACGCCAAGAGTGAAGGAAGATATTATGGTGCAATTAAAACTCGATAATCCTCAGATTTTCACGAAGTCATTTTACCGAGATAACATTGCTTATATGGTTTTTGAAACCGAGGACAAGTTGCATTTACTGCAACAAATTCTCCAAAAAAATCCGCAACCGTCTATTATTTATGTAACCAATAGAAAGTCGTGCAATGAAACCGTTCATCAATTGGAAAGCCTTGGTTTTACTGCCACTTTTTATCATGGCGGTTTGTCATCCAAAGACAAAGAAAAGCACATGCAACTTTGGATGAACGAAAAAGTTCAGGTGATGGTCGCTACCAATGCTTTCGGAATGGGAATTGACAAAGCGAATGTTAAGACTATTATTCATCTGCATTTGCCACAAAATCTAGAGAATTACTACCAAGAATCCGGACGCGCCGGACGTAACGGCGATAAAGCTTTTGCCGTTTTATTAAACAATCCATCCGATATTTTACACGCTGAAGCGCAATTTATCAGCGTTTTACCGGATAAAAAATTCTTGAATTTGGTTTTTACTAAATTATGCAATTATTTCCAAATCGCTTATGGCGAAGGTATTGACGAACAATTTAGTTTCAACCTGAATCACTTTTGCACCAAATATAGTTTTCCAACTTTAAAAACCTATAATGCTTTGCAGTTCTTAGACCGACAAGGTATAATCACTTTATCACAAGAATTCTCAGAGAAAATCACGTTGCAATTTATCATTCCGTCCAAAGAAGTGATTCGGTATATGAGTCTGAATCCGAATGACGAAGAAATTCTCTTAACGATGTTGCGCACTTATCCCGGCATTTATGACATGCAAACTGCTTTCAACTTACAATTGATTGCCAAAAAATCTAATCATACTGAGAACGAAGTGCTTTCGCTTTTGCAAAAATTAAAAGAGAAAAACATCATCGAAATGATGGCTAAAAGCAATGACGCGACGATTACTTTGAATGAAATTCGAGAAGATGAACGTACCATTAACCGAGTTTCTAAATATTTGGAAGCACAGAACAAGTTAAAAACAGAACAGTTGCAAGCGGTTCTACAGTATAGTAAAGACACCAAATCGTGCAAGAATAAAGTATTGATGCAGTATTTTGGTGAAAGCCTCGCTGCAGATTGTGGTATTTGCTCCTATTGTATTTCGAAAAATAGAAAGAAGCAAAACCCGGAAACCGTTTCCGATAAAATTGTTGAATTATTAAAAATACAAGATTTCAATTCGAGAGACATTCAAAAGTTGACCAAACTTCCGAAAGACGATGTTATCTTTGCGTTGCAGAAGTTGCTGGAAGACGAAACCATCAGCATCAATTCGAATAATTTATATTCCTTAAAATAAGCATGGAAAAATTACGCATCGTTTTTATGGGAACTCCAGAATTTGCCGTCGGCATTTTGGACACCATTATCAAAAATAATCACGAAGTTGTTGGTGTCATTACCGCAACTGACAAACCTGCCGGTCGAGGCCAAAAGCTGAAATATTCAGCGGTGAAAGAATATGCATTGGAACACAACCTAAGATTATTACAACCATCGAATTTAAAAGACGAAACTTTTTTGGCCGAATTACAAAGTTTAAATGCCAATTTACAAGTGGTTGTGGCTTTCAGAATGTTGCCTGAGGTTGTTTGGCGCATGCCAAAACTAGGAACCTTTAATCTTCATGCTTCGCTTTTGCCAAACTATCGTGGAGCTGCACCAATCAATTGGGCAATCATTAATGGTGAAACCAAAACCGGTGTGACTACTTTTTTTATTGATGATAAAATTGATACCGGCGCGATGATATTGAGCAAAGAAACAGCAATAAGTTCGGAAGAAAACGCAGGCGAATTACATGACCGATTAATGGAATTAGGCAGCAACGCAGTTGTCGAGACTTTGACTTTAATAGAAAAAGGAAAGGTGGAGACAACTATTCAAATAGATAATTCTGAAATCAAAACCGCTTATAAACTCAATCGTGAAAACTGCAAAGTAGATTGGAACAAATCAGTCAATGAAATTCATAATTTAATTCGAGGTTTATCGCCTTATCCATCAGCTTGGTGTTTTTTTAAAGACAACGGAGAAGAATGGAATGTAAAACTTTATGATGCCAAAATAATATCTGAAGCACATTCCTTTAATGTTGGTCAAATCATCACTACCAAAAAAGAAATCAAAGTCGCTGTAAAAGATGGTTATATCCAAATACTAAGTTTACAATTGCCCGGAAAGAAAAAAATGCAGGCTCACGAACTATTAAATGGTGTTACATTTTCTGAAAGAGCGCAAGCAGAATAAGGTCTCAAGGCGTTTTGACTCAAAATAATCGACGAAACGCTTGGGTTTATCAACAAATGACCGAAGTTATCAACAAATTTTTGAAAAAAACCCGAAAACGCTTGCACGGTAAGGAATTCCTATTAAATTTGTTATCATTAACAGAATGTTTAACCAACAATTAATAACTAACATTATGAACAAATCAGAATTAATCGATGCAATTGCAGCTGACGCTGGAATCACAAAAGCTGCTGCAAAACTAGCTTTAGAATCATTTTTAGGAAATGTAGGTGGTACTTTGAAAAAAGGTGGAAGAGTATCTTTAGTAGGATTCGGTTCTTGGTCAGTATCTAAAAGAGCTGCAAGAGACGGAAGAAATCCTCAAACAGGAAAAACTATCAAAATCGCTGCTAAAAATGTAGTTAAATTCAAAGCTGGTGCTGAATTAGACGGAGCAGTAAACTAATAAATTAGTTCTTCTGATATACAAAAACCATCTCAATCAATCGAGATGGTTTTTTTGTTTTTAACAAATTCTTTTGGTTATCTAATTTTTTTTTCCCAACTTTAATAAAAATTAGCTGAGAATGATTTCGGAAAAATTACAAAAAGGTCAATTGTTAATAGCTGAGCCATCTATTATAGGTGATTTATCTTTTAACAGATCTGTAATTTTATTAGCCGACCACAATGAAGAAGGTTCGGTTGGATTCATTTTAAACAAACCTTTGAAATATACCATCAAAGACTTACTTCCGGAGATTAATGCCAAATTTAAAATTTATAACGGCGGTCCGGTGGAACAAGACAATTTATACTTTATCCATAATGTTCCTCATTTGATTCCGAATAGTATTGAGATTTCCAATGGTATTTTTTGGGGTGGTGATTTTGAGTTGACCAAAGATTTAATCAACAACGGATTACTAAAAAAGAAAAATATTCGCTTCTTTCTTGGTTACACCGGTTGGGATTCTGAACAATTAGAAACTGAAATGCAGTCGAGTTCGTGGATTTTAACCAAGAATATTTATGAAAATAAAATCTTAGGCAAAGCTTCTGTTCATTTTTGGAAAGAAAAAATCATCGAATTGGGCGGAGAATACTTAATTTGGTCCAACGCTCCCGAAAACCCTATCTTAAACTAAACTAATATCGCTTGATTTAGTTTAACCAACAATGCATTAGACAATTTAGTTTCAAATTCTTTTTTGCGGTACTTTGTTATCGGTTGGATACCAACAATCACATTTGTTATGAATAATTCATCAGCTTTTTGTAAATCAAAAGGCGAAATTTCTTTTTCTATTACCTCAACATTTTCAATCTCTTTTGCCAATTTTAAGGTTTGTTTTCTCATGATACCATTCAAACATCCGTGTGAAATTGGCGGTGTAATCAATTGGTTATTCATCAGCATAAAAAGGTTTCCATTGGTTGCTTCTATAACATTTTTATCTTCATTGATTAACAAACAAGAATCCAATTGGTTTTCTTGGGCAAAAATACTAGCGGTGATTTGGATTATTTTATTGTTGGTTTTTAAGGTGGAAAGCAATTGCTTAGTAACAACAAAGTCTTTATATAAATCAACTTCAAATGATTCATTCTGTATTGAATATAACTTATTCTGCAATTCACTGGCTTGAATAACAAAGGAAACCGAATTGTCTAACGGCGAGTAATAACCGCCTTCATTTCTAAAAACTGTCAACCTGACACGAGCAGAATTTGAGATATTTTGTCGGCTTACCAAAGCTAAAATCTGGCTTTCCAGATATTCTAAAGTAAAAGACATTGGGATTTGCATTCTGATAATTCGCATGGACGCCAATAATCTGAAATAATGGTCTTCAAAAAATAATATTTTATTATCGACTACTTTTAAAGTTTCAAAAACGCCATCGCCGTAGAGGAATGAGCGATTAGAAAATGTTAATTGCAATTCAGAATCTAGGATATCACCGTTAAAATTTACCATAAAAAAAGTCCCGTTTTTTAGCGGGACAAATATACTGCAATAAAATTTATTTAAATCGAACCAATGACGTGTTTTAAGTCGGAAACCTGGTTTTCCCATAAAAGTTTTGACTCCTCCAATTCGTCTTCTATGGCGTAATCAACCACCATTAAAGAGACATCTTTTGTAATTTCATCTTCCAAGATTCTCAGTTCAAAATAATACTCTGTATCTTTTTTATTATCATCAACCCATTTAAACTTTACTTTCTCACCGGTTTTTTTGGAAGCAAGTCTGGCATTTTCCTCCGCACCATCCCAAATAAAAGTAAAAAATTCTCCTCTCGAATTTACATTATCAGCAAACCACTCCTGTAATCCTGAAGGAGTTGAGATATATTGATACAATAATTGAGGTGAAGAATTCAAAGGGAATTCAAGTTCGTAACGTATTTTATTATCCATGATTAGAACAAATTTTTTGGAAATATATAGAATATAAAATCAAAAAAAAAACGTTTTCGAAAATAAAAAAAATAACCATTATTAGTTTGCACCCATAAATTTTAATTTTATATTTGCACCCGCATTCAGGGAATGATTATAATGGCGAGGTAGCTCAGTCGGTTAGAGCGCAGGATTCATAACCCTGAGGTCGGGAGTTCAAATCTCCCTCTCGCTACAAAATTGAAAGCAAGAAAATCAACGGTTTAGGTACTCTAAACCGTTTTTTTTATGTCTAAAATATTTTTACATTTACAAAAAGTACACGATTTAGTACACGATTTAGAACACTATTCCCCAATTAATCACTCAAAAAACTTGTTGAAACAAAAAGACTTTACTGCTCCAAAAATCTTTACAGGCGGTGTAAACATTCTGCTATGGAATCAACTTAGTGAATCCGAAAAAGCAAAAGCATTATCTAAAAGTTGGTATATATATTATAGTTTTAGAGATGCTGAAACTGGCAAACTAAAGAGAATGCCGAACATTAAAGGCAATGTAAATAAGCTAAAAACTAAAAAAGAAAGGGTTGAATACTTGAATGCAATGTGTGTTGCGCTAGAATTTTTACTTGAAAAAGGCTTCAATCCTAACATAACCAATAATATTGAAGAGCTACTCAATAAAAAGCAATCCGAAGCTTCAAAAGGAAACAATACTAGCATTGCAATACCAAAAGAAAACATTGCAATACCTACTGAAACCATTGCAATTCCTAACAATACAATTGCAATACCTCAAGAAAATATTGCAATTCTCGAAACTCTAACAATTAAAGAAGCTTTTGAATTTGCCTTAAACTTAAAGAAGAGTACAATTAGAGATACCTCATATAAAAACTTTGAATTAAGAGTTAGAAAATTTAGAAAGTCTTTGGATGAAAACAAACCGATAACTTTCATAACCAAAAAGGTTATTAACGATTATCTTAATGACGTATTGGTTAATTCAAGTGCAAGGAACCGAAACAATACAAGAGCAGATTTAAGTTCATTATTTCAAGTTTTAGAAGACAATGAAATAATTGCAGATAACCTAGTCAAAAAAATAAATGTTTTAAAGTCCAATCCTGAAAGAAATAAGACTTACACCTCTGAAATGCAGAAAGACATTTATTCTTTTCTCGAAGAGAACGACAAGTTACTTTTATTATTCATAAAA
The DNA here is from genome assembly GCF_002482945.1 of Flavobacterium sp. UBA7682. Lineage (NCBI taxonomy): Bacteria > Pseudomonadati > Bacteroidota > Flavobacteriia > Flavobacteriales > Flavobacteriaceae > Flavobacterium > Flavobacterium sp. UBA7682. The sequence continues at coordinate 4,208 of NZ_DLGY01000044.1, read as the reverse complement.
TTTGTGTCTTATAACTTTTTGAGACCAATCGAAGTTTGTGAATTGAGAATTAAAGACATTGATTTAGTCGGAAAAAGGATTTATTTAAGAACAAAAAACAAAGCAGTAAAAATCAAAATAATACCTGAAATTTTGCTGAATGATTTACCCGATTTATCGAATTTCGCCCCTGAAAGTTTTCTCTTCACTCCTACTGGCTTTGGTCAAGATTGGGTTACAGAACCAAACAATAAAAGAGACTACTTCTCAAAACGATTTAAAGAAGTTGTAAAAACACATTTCAACCTTAACAAAGATTACGGAATGTATAGTTTCAGACATACTTTCATCACTAAATTGTATCGAGAAATGCGAAAAACTAGCTCACAATTTGAAACTAAAAGTAAATTGATGCTTATCACTGGGCATTCTACAATGACTGCATTAGAGAAATATTTAAGAGACATTGATGCTGAACTTCCAGAGGATTATTCAAATTTATTAAAGTAGCCTTAGACATACTTGCAAGCTTGAAAACCATACTTGCAAGTATGGTTATATTTGAGATTCACTATTATTAATATTATAGTATTTTTTAGCGTTGCAATAGCGTTGGAGCGCACTGTTTTCAAGGGTTAGAGAATGTGTTTTTTTAATAATTTAGAAATTGCATTGTTAGCGTTGCAAAAGCGTTGCACTGCTATAGCAACGACAGTCTTTTTAGCGTTGTAAAGCGTTGATGCGCTTTTCAACGGTAGCGTTGCTTTTGCGTTGAAATAACGTTGAAGTGCTATGTCATGGCATTGCAAAACATATAATAAACTATTGCAAAAGGCATAGTCTAGCGTTGCAACGCAGAGCAACGATAAAGTTGAAATAGCGTTGATGTGCATTGATAAACGAATAAGCTCATTGTAATGGTGTTGTTGAGCGTTGCAGAGGTATTTGCAAATAGTTATATAACTACTTTGCAAATACGATTATAAATTAAAATAATATGTCAATTGGTTTTGCATTATTGCAATTCCTTTTAAATTTCATTACAATACTATTTCCTTTGTAAAACAATTATTGCAAAGCCGTTGATTTTTTTATATTTACAGAAACAAAACAATTGCAATGAATATTCAACTACTTGAACCACGAAAAGCATTAAACAAAGCATTTCTAAAAATCAAACCAAATAGAACTGGAATTGAATTATTCAAAATCAATTTAATTGCAATTTTAGACTCTATTAACGAAAAAGAAAGCGAAGAGTTTCACAAAAATCTTGTCATTGAGTTTTTAAAGAAAACTTATTATGACCCTAATAATTTTGTGAATACGAAAGGCAGAAACGATTTAGTAATTCATAATGGTAAAGAAGCTAAAACTAGCGTTGGGGTTATAATTGAAGTTAAAAGTCCATCTAATAAATCTGAAATGATTACCGTTGACAATCTCAACGGAAAAGCATTGCAAGAGTTAGTTTTATATTATATGCGTGAACGCATTACCCACAAAAACACCGATTTAAAACACCTTGTAATTTCAAACATACATGAATGGTTTGTTTTTGATGCACAGCTATTTAATAAGTTGTTTGCTGAAAACAAAACCTTTGTCAAACAGTTTATTGATTTTGAAGAAAAACGTTTATCAGGGAGTAAAACGGATTATTTTTACAACGATATTGCAAAACCATACATCGCAAGTTTGCAAGGCACTATTGAGTTTGCGCATTTCGATATTAGAAAGTATGACAAACCATTACGCAATAATGACAAAAATGACGACAAAACTCTAATTGCATTATTCAAATTACTTTCTCCGGAACATTTATTAAAGTTGTCTTTTGCAAATGATAGCAATTCATTAGACAAAAACTTTTACAATGAATTACTTCACATCATAGGCTTGACCGAAGTAAAAGATGGAGGTAAAAAACTAATAAAACGCCACGAAAAAGAAAATAGAAACGATGGTTCATTACTTGAAAATGCAATATTGCAACTAGAGAGTGAAGATAAACTAAACTATATCCCTAATTTAAAGCAATATGGAGAAAACAAAGACGAACAACTCTTCGCAATCGGATTAGAGCTAACAATTACATGGGTAAACAGAATTTTATTTCTAAAACTACTCGAAGCGCAATTAATATCATACCATAAAGGCAATAAAAGCTATTCATTTCTAAACGCAGATTCGATAAAAGATTATGATGTTTTAAACAACCTTTTCTTTAAAGTTTTAGCCAAAAAAACGGATGAACGTATTGATAGATTAGTAAAAGATTTTGAAAAAGTACCTTACTTAAATAGTTCGTTATTTGAACCAACTGAATTGGAAAGAATTGCATTGTCTATTAATCAATTAGAAGATAATATTTCTTTGCCATTATTACCTTCAACAGTTATAAAAGATGCAAATGGTAAAAAAGTAAGCGGAACTAAAAACGCATTGTATTATTTCTTTTCATTTCTTGATGCTTATGACTTTGCAAGTGAGGGGAGTGAAGAAATTCAAGAAGACAACAAAACATTAATCAATGCTTCAGTACTTGGGTTGATATTTGAAAAAATCAATGGTTACAAAGACGGTTCTTTCTTTACACCTAGTTTTATCACAATGTATATGTGTAAAGAAACTATCCGAAGAGCTGTTTTGCAAAAGTTTAATGAAGCCTTGCAATGGTCTTGCAATAACTTTTCTGAACTATACAACAACATAAAGGACAAAAAAGAAGCTAATGGTATTATTAATAGTTTAAAAATTTGTGACCCCGCAGTAGGTTCTGGGCATTTTTTAGTTTCGGCATTAAATGAAATCATTGCAATTAAACATGATTTAGGAATTTTAACCGATAGACAAGGAAAAACACTTCGGGATTATTCCATTGAGGTAGTTAATGATGAATTGATTATAACCGATGATGATGGAATTCCTTTTCAGTACAATATAACTAACAAAGAGAGCCAACGCATACAAGAAACATTGTTTCACGAAAAGCAAACCATTATTGAAAATTGCCTTTTTGGTGTAGATATTAATCCTAATTCTGTAAAAATTTGTCGTTTACGTTTGTGGATTGAATTACTCAAAAATGCCTACTACAAAACTGATAGTAATGAACTGGAAACATTACCTAATATTGACATCAATATAAAATGTGGTAACTCTTTAATTTCTCGTTTTAATTTGGATGCCGATTTAAAGCAAACTTTAAAAAAGAGTAGATTAACAATTCAGTCTTATAAAGATGCTGTGAGAACCTATCAAAATGCTGATAGCAAAGAGCAAAAAAGAGAAATGGAAGATTTGATTTCCAACATAAAAAACAATTTTAAAACTGAAATAAGCAGTAATAGCAAAGAAATAAAAGACCTTCAAAAAGCATCATTAGAATACAATAATAAATATGTTACTGAACAACTGTTTGAAGTAAAACTAACTAGCGCACAACTTAAAGACAAAAAAGAGTTAGAAGAAAACATTAAAAAATACCAAGCCACAATTGACGATATAAAAAACAATAAGATATACGAGAATGCTTTTGAATGGCGTTTCGAGTTTCCAGAGACATTGAATAATGATGGGGAATTTATTGGTTTTGATTTAATGATTGGTAATCCTCCATACATTCAATTACAAAAAATGGGGGTCGATGGTGCTTTTTTAGAAAAAATGAGCTTTGAAACCTACTCTAAATCAGGAGACATTTATAGCCTGTTTTATGAATTAGGATTCAACTTACTTCGGCAAAATGGAATATTAACATATATAACTTCAAATAAATGGATGCGAGCTGCCTATGGAGAAAGTCTTCGTAAGTATTTCGTTGAAAAATCCAGCCCTCTTTTACTTATCGATTTTGGAGGAGTTCAAGTATTCGATTCTGCCACAGTCGACACAAATATTTTAATTGGGAGTAAAACAAAATATGAAAGTGCAACAAACGCTTGCTTACTTAATAAAGATTTTAATTCTGATTTATTTGAAAATTTCATTATTGAAAATTCAGCTCCAACTTTTTTTAAAAATGAAAGTTGGGTTGTATTGTCTTCTGTTGAAAAAAGGATAAAAGAAAAAATGGAAAAAATCGGAACGCCTATAAAAGACTGGGACATACAAATTAACTATGGAATAAAAACAGGTTATAATGAAGCTTTTATTATCGATGGAAAGAAAAGAGATGAGCTAATAAAAGAAGATCCAAAAAGTGTCGAGATTATAAGACCGATTTT
>NZ_DLGY01000025.1:264-53642 GCF_002482945.1 Flavobacterium sp. UBA7682 | reverse complement strand
ATTTAATGATTGTAAACTTAAGGCGGTTTGTAACAACTGCGCGCTTGGGCTTGTCCCGAATTTTCTCTGAAAACTCAAAAAGGAGTTTTATATTTGAAATGGACAGTAATAAATCGTAGCAGCTATTGCAAGAAGCGGAACACGATATGCACAATTAAACAACTACAATATGGTAACATCAAAATATTGGTTTATTCTTATTTTATTAGTTCATCTTACAACTGTTTGCCTAGGACAGGAAATTGTAAAGCTTGACAAAACTAAAATTTCACAAGATGACTTGGATGATAAGATTACAACATTAATGAAAGTTGCCAATTACATGGTTTAGGTATAGTTGTTTTAATAATAACGAACCTGTGTACAAAAAAACTTTCGGTTATAAAAATGCAATCACAAAAGAGCCAATTAAAATTGAGACCAATTTTTACGGCGCCTCCTTAAGCAAGTCTGTATTTGCTGTAATGGTAATGCAACTTGTTGAAAAAGGCATACTTGACTTGGATAAACCGCTTCAGGAATATTTACCTAAACCTATTTTTGATTACAAACCAACAAAAAAATGGCACGATAAATACGTAGATTTAAAAAACGACCCAGCTTACTTAAAAATAACGACAAGAATGTGCCTAGATCATACATCCGGTTTTCCAAATTGGCGTTGGGATGAACCAGACGAAAAACTGAAAGTCAAATCAATTCCTGGTTCTCGATATAGTTATTCTGGAGAAGGATTGGTTTATCTTCAAGTTGTAATAGAACATCTTTTAAACAAGTCATTGGAACAACTAATGCAGGAAAACATTTTTATACCATTAAAAATGAAGAATTCTTCTTACACATGGCAACCGAAATTTGAAAAAGATTATTGTATTGGTCACAACGTAACCGGAGAATTGTATGAAAAAGATAAAGATAATGAGGCGAGAGCTGCCAGCACTTTAGAAACTACGCTCGATGATTATACACTATTTACCGAAGCCGTACTTAAAAACCAATTACTAACATCATCTACTACAAAAGAGATGTTTACTCAGCAGATCAAAATTAGGTCGATAGCCCAATTTGGACCAATGCGCCTAAAAGACTCTGATAGTAATGACGGAATTAATTTGGGTTACGGACTTGGTTGGGGATTACTTGACTCCCCATACGGATTTGGTGCTTTCAAAGAAGGGCACGGTGATGGCTTTCAACATTATTCCATTATTTTTCCACAAAAAGGAAAAGGGATTATAATAATGAGTAATAGTGATAATGCAGAAAGTATTTTTAAAGAATTATTGGAAATTACCATTGGTGATATTTATACTCCATGGCGTTGGGAAAATTATATTCCTTACGACCAAAAAGATTAAATTAATTATGCATCGCCGTTGTTGCAACCCAAGAACCCATCTGCAAGCATATGAAACAAAAATCATTATATTTGAGATAAATATCAAATTCAATGAATAAGTTATTAACCTTTTTAGATCTTACAAAAGGAGAAGACAACAAACAATCCGTACTCGAAAATGTAAAATCAAACATTTCATTCAGAGGTGCGAATCTTTGGATTCTTGCTTGTGCAATCGTAGTAGCATCCATTGGATTGAATGTAAATTCAACCGCTGTAATCATTGGGGCGATGCTTATTTCTCCTTTAATGGGACCAATAATCGGAGCTGGATTTGCACTTGGTATATACGACTTCGAGCTTCTAAAAAAATCATTAAAAAACTTACTGATTGCGACTGTTGTGAGTTTGGCAGTGTCTACTATTTATTTCTATTTAAGTCCTTTTAAAGAAACGCAATCAGAACTTCTCGCCCGCACATCACCAAATATATATGACATTTTGATTGCATTCTTCGGCGGTTTGGTCGGTGTAATTGCCATCACCCGAAAAGAAAAAGGAAATCCTATTCCCGGAGTTGCAATCGCAACCGCTTTGATGCCGCCACTTTGCACTGCAGGTTACGGCTTGGCTATAGGGAATTTTCATTTTTTTGGGGGAGCCATTTATCTATACACTATTAATTGTGTTTTCATCTGTGTGGCTACTTTTCTAATCGTTAAATTCTTGGATTATCCGCGTTTAATTCAATTTGAAAAAGCACGGGAAAAACAAATTACTTTTGTCATTACCCTACTAACAATCATACTACTTTTACCAAGTATATACTTTGGCTACACGCTTTTTGAGGAAAGAAAATTTGAACAAAAAGTAAATACTTTTATCCAAAATGAATTCACGGATAAAGGTTACACTATAATTTACAAAAAAACACGTTACAAATCGAATAATAGTAGTTTGGAAATTGCATTACTTTCTAAAAAATTCAACGCTCAAGAAAATGCAGAAATCAAGCAACGGTTAAACGTTTATGATTTAAAGGGTGTTCAATTTAAAATTCGTCAGGACACGACCAATTTAAAGCAAGATATCCTTAATCAAATAAAAAATGAAAGGACCAACGTAAATGAAAAAGATGCTGTAATTGCCACATTGAGAAAAGAAATTCAAGATAATAAATTTGACAATAAATCTCTGCTAAATGAAGCAAGAATCCTTTTCCCTTCCTTACGTGATATTTCAATTTCTAACCATCCCTTTAATGTTGATCAGGAAAAAAACAATATCGTTCCTGTAGTCATTTATTCAAGTAAAAAAGCCTTAAATAAAGATGATACCCAAAAATTAGAGCTATGGGTAAAAACAAGAATTAAAAAAAATGAGGTTGAAGTGTTTTGGAAAAATACCAAATAGTTTGTTCGTCAGTCAATTCAACCTCGTTTTTGACAAATGAATGGCTTGGATTAACCTTTTTTCATCCCCTTACCGCTTTCATTTCTCAGTAATCCAGACTACTTAATTTTTTTTTACTAAATAGTATGCATGCATAATATATTTTTATTATCTTTGAATTCAGAACGAAAACGTTTTAGCATTTTTAGGTATGAAAGATAAAACTATAGATTATATACTCCGTGCTACTTGGCAAGCTGTTGCCCGTATGTACAACGAAGAAGCGTCCAAGTTTGAAGGCTCGATGGCGATAGGATTTGCACTATTGAGTATCGATAAAGAAGAAGGAACACCTTCCACTTTTATCAGTTCACGAATGGGAATGGAAGCGACAAGCTTAACCAGAACCCTAAGAACCTTGGAAGAAAAAGGACTAATCATCCGGAAGAAAAACCCACAAGACGGTCGTGGTGTGTTAATCTACTTAACCGACTTAGGCAAAGAAAAAAGAGAACTCTCCAAAAAGACCGTTCTAAAATTTAACGAAACCATCAGAAAAAACATCACCGAAGAAAAGCTACAGCATTTTATAGAAGTAGCTGATATAATCAATGACTTAATTTCAGAGAAAAAAATATTTTAATCCATGTTTGCTATCAGATATATTCTTGCAACTGACAACAAACAACCGATAACAGACAACAAATAAATTATGAAACGAACAATTAAAAAAGTGGCAGTCGTAGGTTCCGGAATCATGGGTTCGGGAATTGCTTGTCATTTTGCTAACATTGGTGTAGAAGTTTTACTTTTGGACATTATTCCAAATGCACTAACAGAAGCCGAAGAAAAGAAAGGATTAACGCTTGACAGTAAAGTGGTTCGCAACCGTTTGGTCAACGAACATTTGGCGAATGCTTTGAAGTCTAACCCATCGCCTATTTACAGTCAGAAGTTTGCCGGCAGAATCACTACGGGAAATACTACTGATGATATGTCTAAGATAGCCAACTACGATTGGATTATTGAAGTTGTAGTAGAGCGTTTAGACATCAAGAAATTGGTATTCGAACAAATCGACCAATACCGCAAACCGGGAACTTTGGTGACTTCAAACACTTCAGGTATTCCTATTAAGTTTATGAGCGAAGGCCGAAGCGAGGATTTTCAAGCACACTTTTGCGGAACGCATTTCTTTAATCCGGCGCGTTATTTAAAATTATTTGAAATCATTCCGGGACCAAAAACTGCTAACGAAGTATTAGATTTCTTATTTGATTATGGTTCTAAATTTTTAGGCAAAACTTCGGTCGTGGCCAAAGATACTCCGGCGTTCATCGGAAATCGTATTGGTATATTTGGCATCCAAAGTTTATTTCATTTGGTAAAAGAAATGGACTTAACCATCGAAGAAGTTGATAAGTTAACCGGTCCGGTAATTGGTCGCCCAAAGTCGGCCACCTTCAGAACGGTTGATGTCGTTGGTTTAGATACTTTGGTTCACGTGGCCAACGGAATATATGAAAACTGTCCAAACGACGAGGCGCACGAACTATTCAAATTGCCTGACTTCATCAATAAAATGATGGAAAACAAATGGCTCGGCAGCAAAACCGGTCAGGGTTTCTATAAAAAAGTAGACAAAGACATCTTGTCTTTAGATTTAAATACCTTAGAATACAGAGCCGCTAAAAAAGCATCTTTCGGTACTTTAGAACTGACCAAAACGATTGACAAACCTATCGACAGGTTCAAGGTTTTGGTAAAAGGTAAAGACAAAGCAGGCGAATTCTACAGAAAAAACTTCTCAGCGATGTTTGCTTATGTTTCTAACAGAGTTCCCGAAATCACAGACGACTTCTACAAAATAGACGACGCCATGAAAGCAGGTTTCGGTTGGGAAAACGGACCATTCGAAATATGGGACGCTATAGGAGTTGCCAAAGGAATCGAATTAATGCAAGCCGAAGGCTACCAACCGGCCGCTTGGGTAAATGAAATGTTTGCTTCAGGCAGTACAAGCTTCTACACAGTTAAAGAAGGCGCAACTTATTATTATAACACACAAACTAAGTCACAAACCAAAGTTCCGGGACAAGACAGTTTCATTATACTAAACAACATTCGTGAAAGCAAGAAAGTTTGGAGCAACAGTGGTGCTGTAATTCACGACTTAGGCGACGGCATCTTAAACCTTGAATTCCAATCGAAAATGAACACCATTGGTGGTGACGTTTTAGTCGGAATCAACAAAGCTATCGACTTAGCCGAAAAACAATACAACGGATTAGTAATAGGAAACCAAGGTGCCAATTTCTCTGTCGGAGCCAATATCGGAATGATTTTCATGATGGCAGTCGAACAAGAATATGACGAACTAAATATGGCCATCAAAATGTTCCAAGACACGATGATGCGTTGTCGCTACTCTTCTATTCCGGTAATCGTTGCGCCACACGGCATGACACTTGGCGGCGGTTGTGAAATGAGTATGCACGCTGACAAAGTGGTTGCTGCGGCAGAAACTTATATTGGTTTGGTAGAATTTGGTGTCGGTGTAATTCCCGGCGGTGGTGGTTCTAAAGAAATGACTTTGCGTGCATCCGACCTATTCCGTAAAAACGACGTTGAATTAAACACACTACAAGAATATTTCCTAACAGTCGCAATGGCAAAAGTAGCTACATCAGCTTACGAAGCCTTTGATATGGGCGTATTACAAAAAGGAAAAGACGTCGTTGTAGTCAACAAAGACCGTCAAATAGCCGAAGCCAAGAAACATGCATTGTTAATGGCAGAAGCCGGTTACACACAACCAATTCAAAGAACCGATGTAAAAGTTTTGGGCAAACAAGCCTTAGGAATGTTCTTAGTTGGAACAGACCAAATGGTAGCCGGAAAATACATTTCGGAACACGATCAAAAAATTGCAAACAAACTGGCTTACGTAATGGCCGGTGGCGATTTGTCTGAACCAACTTTGGTAAGCGAACAGTACTTATTGGATATTGAAAGAGAAGCCTTCTTATCACTTTGTACTGAAAGAAAAACATTGGAAAGAATTCAGTTTATGTTAACTAAAGGAAAACCGTTGAGAAATTAGATAATAGATAATAGACGAAAAGAAAATAGACAAAAAGTCTATCATCCATAATCTCTTTGTCTATCATCTCAAAACAAAAAATATGAAAACAGCATATATAGTAAAAGCATACAGAACCGCCGTCGGAAAAGCACCTAAAGGAGTTTACAGATTCAAACGCCCTGACGAACTAGCCGCCGAAACCATTCAATTCATGATGAATGAACTGCCTGATTTCGACAAAACAAGAATTGACGACGTCATGGTCGGAAACGCCATGCCCGAAGCTGAACAAGGATTAAACGTAGCGCGTTTGATTTCGTTAATGGGATTAAAAGTAACCGATGTTCCGGGTGTAACCGTGAACCGTTATTGTGCTTCCGGAATTGAAACCATTGCCATGGCGACTTCTAAAATACAAAGTGGTATGGCAGATTGTATCATCGCCGGTGGTGCCGAAAGCATGAGTTTTATCCCAATGGGCGGTTACAAACCAACGCCTGATTACGCAGTAGCCAAAGAAGGCAACGAAGATTATTACTGGGGAATGGGTTTAACAGCAGAAGCGGTAGCCAAACAATTCAACGTATCTCGTGAAGACCAAGATGAATTTGCACTGAATTCACATTTAAAAGCCATCAAAGCGCAAGCCGAAGGCAAATTCGATAAACAAATTGTTCCCATTACTATCGAACAAACCTTTATCAATGAAAATGGTAAAAAAGAGACCAAGTCCTACACCGTAACCAAAGACGAAGGACCAAGAGCCGATACGAATGCAGCTGCTTTAAGTAAATTGCGCCCTGTTTTCGCCGCTGATGGTAGTGTAACCGCCGGTAACTCTTCACAAATGAGTGACGGAGCGGCTTTTGTCTTAATCATGAGCGAAGAAATGGTAAAAGAATTAAACCTGACTCCTATCGCTCGCATGGTAAGTTATGCAGCAGCCGGTGTCGAACCAAGAATCATGGGGATTGGTCCGGTGAAAGCCATCCCGAAAGCTTTAAAACAAGCAGGTTTGACTTTAAACGACATCAATTTAATTGAGTTAAACGAAGCTTTTGCTTCTCAAGCCTTAGCAGTTACTCGCGAATTGGGCATCAATCCTGATATCGTAAATGTAAACGGTGGCGCCATTGCTTTGGGACATCCACTAGGTTGTACAGGGGCAAAATTATCTGTACAATTATTTGACGAAATGAAACGCCGAGGTGATAAATACGGAATCGTATCAATGTGTGTCGGAACCGGACAAGGTGCCGCAGGCGTTTATGAATTATTATAATCAACAAACTAAAAAAATAAAAAAATGAGCGATATCACTCGTGGAGGTCAATTCCTCGTAAAAGAAACCAAATGCGAAGACATCTTCACTCCTGAAGATTTCTCAGAAGAACAAATCATGATGCGCGATTCTGTTAAAGAATTCGTCGACAAAGAAATTTGGCCTAACAAAGACCGTTTCGAAAAGAAAGACTATGCCTTTACCGAAGAAGTAATGCGCAAAGCCGGAGAAATGGGATTTCTAAGTGTTGCTGTTCCGGAAGCATATGGCGGAATGGGAATGGGATTCGTAGATACGTGTCTCGTGTGCGACTATATTTCGGGCGCAACCGGTTCGTTTTCTACAGCCTTTGGAGCACATACTGGAATCGGAACGATGCCGATTACTTTGTACGGAACCGAAGAGCAAAAGCAAAAATACGTCCCTAAATTAGCTTCTGGCGAATGGTTTGGCGCGTACTGTTTGACCGAACCGGGCGCTGGTTCTGATGCCAACTCCGGAAAAACAAAAGCAGTTTTATCCGCAGACGGAAAGCATTACAATATTACCGGACAAAAAATGTGGATTTCGAACGCAGGTTTCTGTTCAGTATTCATCGTATTTGCTCGTATTGAAGATGACAAAAATATTACCGGCTTCATCGTAGAAAACGATCCAAGCAACGGAATCACGATGAATGAAGAAGAACACAAACTCGGCATTCGCGCCTCTTCTACCCGTCAGGTTTTCTTTGCAGATACTAAAGTTCCGGTTGAAAATATGTTGGCCGGCCGTGGCGAAGGTTTTAAAATTGCAATGAATGCGTTAAATGTTGGTCGTATCAAATTGGCTGCCGCTTGTTTGGATGCCCAACGTCGTGTGACTTCGAATGCGATTAATTATGCTAACGAAAGAATTCAGTTCAATACGCCAATCTCCAGTTTTGGAGCGATTCGTTATAAATTAGCCGAAATGGCCACTTCTGCTTATGCCGGAGAAAGTGCTACCTATCGTGCTGCTAAAGACATTGAAAACAGAATCAAATTACGTGAAGCCGAAGGTGCAACTCACCAAGAAGCCGAATTAAAAGGCGTTGAAGAATTTGCTATCGAATGTTCTATTCTAAAAGTAGCCGTTTCAGAAGACGTACAAAATGCCGCAGATGAAGGCATCCAAATCTATGGCGGAATGGGATTCTCTGAAGACACACCAATGGAAAGTGCTTGGCGTGATGCTCGTATCGCTCGTATTTACGAAGGAACGAATGAAATCAACAGAATGCTATCCGTTGGAATGCTAATCAAAAAAGCCATGAAAGGTCATGTTGATTTATTAGGACCGGCGATGAAAGTACAAGAAGAATTAATGGGTATTCCATCATTTGACACACCTGACTATTCTGAATTATTTTCAGAAGAAAAAGAGATGGTGGCCAAATTGAAAAAAGCTTTCTTAATGGTTGCCGGTGCTGCAGTTCAAAAATATGGAATGGATTTAGACGCACACCAACAATTATTAATGGCTGCTGCCGATATGTTAATCGAAATCTATGTTGCGGAAAGTACGATTTTAAGAACAGAAAAATTGGCCAAGAAAGAAGGAGAATCAAAAGTAACAGAGCAAATCGCGATGGCTAAGCTATACTTATACAAAGCAGTAGACGTTGTGACCCAAAAAGGAAAAGAAAGTATTATCTCTTTTGCTGAAGGAGACGAACAACGCATGATGCTAATGGGATTACGCCGATTTACCAAATATACCAACATGCCAAACATCGTTGGATTAAGAGAAACTATTACCACCAAATTAGTGGCTGAAAATAGTTATTGTTTCTAGATTAGTTAAGTTAATTGTTATGAAAAACCATCTGAATATCTCAGATGGTTTTTCTTTTGAGTGTCAAACAAAATCCTAAAATAGCCGTTGAAGAATCTAAAGAAATAACCAATACTTTTGAAAAAATAGTAATTTAGCTTAACTGTATTTACATATTCTATAAGCAAGAAAGGTAAAGGACTTTTAGATTGCAGAAGTAGAAAACTAAAAAATGATAGTCTTTTAGAAATGATAAAAAAAACACTAAAAATAACATGTCAATGGAAGATAAAAAACAGTTGTCACCGGAACAGCGTAATGAACTACTCAACACTTTAAAAAATCGTTTTGAGAAAAACAGCAACCGCCATCCAAATTTGGATTGGGCTAAAATACAAGCCAAACTAGAAGCGAATCCTCAAAAACTATGGTCGCTCAATGAAATGGAAAAAACTGAAGGTGAACCGGATGTCATTGGTTACGATCAAAAAACTGATGAATATCATTTTTATGATTGCTCAGCCGAAAGTCCAAAAGGACGGAGAAGTCTTTGTTACGACCGTCAAGCACTAGAGTCAAGAAAAGAGCACAAACCGCAAAACAACGTTATTGATACAGCAACTGCCATGGGTATTGAACTTTTAACAGAAGAACAATACAGAGCATTACAGCAATTTGGCAACTTCGACACCAAAACATCAAGCTGGATAAAAACACCGGACGAAATTAGAAAACTCGGTGGCGCACTTTTCTGTGATTATCGTTATGGAAATGTCTTTGTGTACCACAACGGTGCCGAATCTTACTATGCTGCGCGAGCATTTCGTGGCATGCTAAAGATTTAAATTCCTTTCTTCAAATAATACAAAACCATTTATTTTCCTATCTTCGATTCCTAAACCAATAAGTTATGCCATTCACCACCGCCATTTCAACTGAAAGAACTCCATTTGCCAAAAACCCATGGTTGTGGGCGTTTCTGGGCATATTTACCATCATTTGGACAAGCACATTAATAGGCACAAACGACATGAATAATTGGCTGCTCGAAAATACTTTGACAGTTATTTTCTTCTTGTTTTTAATTTTCACTTATAAAAAATACCAGTTCAGCGATTTAACTTATCTGCTGATTTGTGTTTACATGTGTTTGCACGTTTATGGCGCCAAATATACTTATGCCGAAAACCCTTTTGGCTATTGGCTCAAAGATTATATGGGTTGGGAGCGCAATCACTACGACCGAATTGTGCATTTCAGTTTCGGATTTTTATTGGCTTACCCCATGAGGGAATTGTTTCTAAAATGGATAAAATACCCAACAATAGTCGCATGGGTTTTACCAATCGAAATCACTTTGTCCATAAGCGGTTTCTACGAATTGATTGAATGGGCTGTAGCCGATATTTTCTTTCCGGCGCAAGGTGTTGCTTATTTAGGAACGCAAGGCGATATTTGGGATGCCCAAAAAGACATTTTTCTAGCCTTTTTAGGAGCCATTTTAGCCACAACAATAGTTTCCTTAGTCAAACGCTTTTTCAAAATTCATGAAAGCTAATGCGCCTATTTCGTTTAGTGCCAAAATAGAAATTATTGGTATCAACCCATTCGTGTATTTGCCCGAAGAAGTGTTACTAGTTGTTTTGGGTCAAGCCCAAAAAGACAAAGGCAAAATACCGGTAACCATATCCATTGACGGACATCCATTTCTTCAAACTTTAGTCAAATATAGCGGACATTGGCGATTGTACTTAAACACACCTATGCGAAAAGCCGCTGGAAAAGAATTGGGCGATACTGCCCTATTTTCCATTGCTTTTAATCCAAAGCCAAGAGAAATAACCATACATCCTAAATTGGCAAAAGCTTTAGAAAACAATACAGAAGCCAAAGGCAAATTCGATAATTTACCTGCTTCACGCCGATTGGAAATTGTCAAGTACATTTCTTTCCTGAAAACCGAAGAAAGCATCGATAGAAATGTAACAAAAGCCATTAATTTTTTATTAGAAAAAGAGCCTTTTATCGGCAGAGACAAACCTTAGTCTAAAATTCAAGAATTATCATTTTCAAGCTCATAAATTTAACTTCGATTCAAAAAAATAACAAAAAATAGCTTTAATTTGTAGTAAACAAACAACAACATGCTATTTGATCCTAACGAGCTCGAGTATTCGGCTGTTTACAAACTACTAACCGGTGCCATTATCCCAAGACCTATCGGCTGGATTTCTTCAGTAAGCGAAGACGGAATCAACAATTTAGCGCCTTTTTCCTATTTCAATGCTGTTGGTGATGATCCGCCAACCGTGATGTTTTCTACCGGAAGAGGCAACAATACTAATAAAGATACTTTAAATAATGTGCTGGCCACCAAACAATTTGTGGTAAACATGGTCACCGAAGAGTTGGCTGAACAAATGAATACCACTGCACAATCAGTTCCACACGATGTGGACGAATTTGAATTAGCAGGTGTTACACCAATCGCATCAGTCAAAGTAAAACCAATGCGCGTTAAAGAAAGTCCAATTACTTTCGAATGCGAATTGGTACATCATTATTTTTTGGAAGACCACAAACACGGCGGTGCTTGTATCGTTATCGGCAGGATCGTAATGATGCATTTCAATGACGAAGTATTATTAGAAAATCATAAAATCAATTTAGAAACCTACAAACCAATTTCGCGATTAGCAGGTTCTAATTATGCCAAATTAGGAGAATTATTTTCGATTAAAAGAGGTTAAAAAAACCTCAGAACCTTAGAACCTTAGAATCTCAAAAAATGAAAATAGCAGTTATAGGTGGCGGTCCGGGCGGACTTTACTTTTCGATACTAACCAAAAAAGCAATGCCCGATTGCCAAATCGATGTGTACGAACGCAACAAACCCGATGATAGTTTTGGTTTTGGCGTAGTCTTCTCCGATGAAACTTTGGGCGAATTTCTCAAACGCGACATGCAATCCTATGAGTTAATCCGAAGCAAATTTGCCTATTGGGACGACATCATCGTAGCGCGTGACGGACAAGAAGTTAGTATTGCCGGAAACGGTTTTTGTGGTTGTTCGAGAAAAACATTGCTCAAGTTACTACACCAACGTTGTCGTGAAGAAGGTATAAACCTTCATTTCGAGCAAAACATAGATGATTTAAGCCAATACCAAGATGCCAACATTATCTTAGCTGCGGATGGTATTGCAAGCGGCATCAGAACACAATACGAATCCGAATTTGGCACCAAAATCACTTTAAAGAAAAACCGCTTTGTATGGCTAGGTTCAACCAAACCGTTAGACGCTTTTACCTATTTTTTCAGAACTACGCCGCACGGAATCATAGTCGCACATTCCTACCAATACGAAGAAGGCATGAGCACTTGGATCTTTGAATGCAGCGACGAAACTTGGCAAAAACACGGATTCGAAGTGACCAATGAAGCAGATACGATGGCCAAAATTTCCGAAATATTCAAAGTCGAACTCGATGGACATCCATTGATTTCAAACAAATCACACTGGCGTCAATTTCCGCATGTGACCAATGAAAAATGGTTTCACAACAATATTGTTTTATTAGGCGATGCCAAAGCCACAGCACACTACTCTATCGGTTCGGGAACCAAATTAGCCATGGATTCTGCCATAGGTTTATCCGATGCCGTAATTGCGAATCCAAACAATGTGCAAGCCGCTTTCGAACAATACGAAAAAACCAGAAGAAACACCGTTGAAATGATTCAACACGCCGCGCTAGTGTCACTCGATTGGTTTGAAAATATGGATAGAAATAACCAACATCCATTTTATCAATTCGCTTTCGGCTGTATGACACGCGCCAAAAAAGTAACGTTTGAAAACCTAAGACTTCGCGATAAATCTTTTACGGATAAAGTTTTAGCCGAATTCAATACAAATAACAACTGTCACACTGAGCCTGTCGAAGTGCCTAAGATAGCACCTGCCGCTTTCTCTAAATTCAAACTACGCGATTTAGAATTGCCAAACCGAATCGTAATGTCTCCAATGGGACAATACTCAGCCATCGATGGTAAGATTTCCGATTGGCATTTAGTCCATTACGGAAGTCGAGCAACCGGCGGTGTGGGACTAATTATCACCGAAATGACAGCCGTTTCAGAAACAGGCCGAATCACTTTAGGTTGCGCCGGTATTTATACTCAAGAACAACTTCTTGACTGGAAAAAAATAACCGATTTCATCCATCAAAATACCCAAACAAAAATCGGAATTCAATTAGGTCATTCAGGCAGAAAAGGCGCTACCAAAAAACCTTGGGAAGGACAAAACGAACCGATTGAAACACCTTGGGATTTGATTTCGGCTTCGCCAATAGCGTTCAATGACAAACTTCCGATTCCAAGAGAAATAACTTCCGAAGATATGGATGTAATAGTTTCCGAATTTGTCCGAGCCACCAAAAATGCGGACCAAGCCGGATTTGATTTAATCGAATTACAAGCGCATCATGGATTCTTATTGGCCTCTTTCCTATCGCCTTTAACCAATATCAGAACAGACGAATTTGGCGGAAGCATCGAAAACCGATTAAAATTCCCATTAAGAGTTTTCAACGAAATGCGAAACACTTTTCCACCACACAAACCCATGTCAGTGAGAATTTCCGCTTCCGATTGGGCAAAAAACGGAATTTCAGAAGAAGAAGTTATTACCATAGCCACTGTCTTCAAAAATGCAGGAGCCGATATTATCAACGTTTCAACCGGAAATACGGTCGCCAATCAAAAACCACAAGTTGGTAGAATGTGGCAAACCCCTTTTGCCGATGTCGTTCGAAATACGGTTCACATCCCAACCATAACCACCGGTTTTATTCAAGACATTGACCAAATTAATACGATTATACTAAACGGCAGAGCTGATTTGGTGGCGTTGGGTCGACCGCTATTAGCCGATGCCAATTTTGTTCGCAACGCACAAGCCTACGAGCAATTTGAAGCCACTGACATTCCAAACCAATACAAAGCCGGAAGTTCGCATCTTTATCCGCTAAAAGCGACAGAAAGAAAGCAAACAGAAGGCATGAAAATCGCCTTGAAACCAAAAAGCAATAAAAAAGAATAAAACCTTAGAACCTTAGCGCCTCAGCGCCTTAGAACCTAAAAATGAAACATTACCAAGACAATTTCGCTCACGATCATTTACCAAGTCCCGACTTACAACCCGACTATGTTTTCCTCGACTTACCACAGTTTAACCGACCGGAAATGCTCAATTGTGTGGACGTTCTTTTGGACAACCACATCAAAGAAGGTCGCGGAAATAATGTCTGCATCCGAACTTTTGAAACCACTTGGACCTACCAAGATTTATTCGAAAAAACCAATCAAATTGCGCATGTTTTAGTGGAAGATTTAGGTTTAAAATCTGGGAATCGTGTATTGATTCGTTCAGCCAATAACCCAATGATGGTCGCGGTTTGGTATGCCGTTTTAAAAGCCGGTGGCATTGTCGTAGCAACTATGCCTTTATTGCGCGCCAAAGAATTAACTACGATTATCGATTGTGCCGAAATCTCTCATGCCATCTGCGACCACAGTTTGGCCGACGAAATGCATTTGGTCAAATCGGAACATTTAAAATCGGTTTGCTTTTACGGCAATTCGCGTTTAGAAGAATTGATGCAAAACAAACCTAAAACCTTCACCAATTACCACACCAAATCTGACAGTATCGCCTTAATCGGTTTTACTTCAGGAACGACAGGTTTGCCTAAAATGACGTCGCATTTCCATAAAGACATTCTAAACATTTGCCAAGCTTTTCCACCATATTCGCTCCAACCAACTGCTGACGATATTTTTACCGGAAGTCCGCCACTTGGTTTTACTTTTGGTTTGGGCGGATTGGTTTTGTTTCCCATGTACTTCGGTGCTTCGACTTTCTTAATCGAAAAACCAACACCCGATATGCTTTTACAAGCAATTCAGGACTATAAAATCACGATTTGTTTCACAGCGCCAACGGCTTGGCGAATCATCACTACTAAAGTCAACGATTTCGATATTTCCAGCTTGCGTAAATGTGTTTCAGCCGGAGAAACATTGCCGTTAAAAGTTTGGCAAGATTGGTATGACACAACCGGCTTAAAAATAATCGATGGCATTGGTGCTACCGAAATGTTGCATATCTTTATATCATCGAATGAAGACAATATGAAACCCGGCGCAACCGGTGTTGCGATTACCGGTTATGAAGCCAAAATTGTAGACAAAGAAGGAAATAATGTTCTAACAAACGAACCCGGAAGGTTAGTTGTTCGCGGCATCACCGGTTGTAAATATTTAAACCGAATTGACAAACAAGAAGAATACGTCGAAAACGGTTGGAATGTCACCGGCGATATTTTCCGCCAAGATGAAGAAGGCTATTTTTGGTTTGTAGCACGAGGTGATGATATGATTATTTCTTCAGGATATAATATCGCAGCGATTGAAGTAGAAAGTGTGCTTTTAACGCATGAAGAAATTTTAGAATGTGCTGTAGTCGGTTTGCCCGATGAAGAACGAGGAATGTTAGTTTGTGCGCACATTGTTTTAAAGGAACACAGTAAAGCGACTGACAATATGAAGAACCATATTCAACACTGGTTCAAGGAAGTAGCCGCACCGTACAAATATCCAAGGGTGATTTATTTTACCGAAGCTTTGCCCAAAACAGAGACCGGAAAAATTCAAAGATTTAAGTTGAAAAATTAAAAATATCAGGAGCTATTTCCCGCTTTCCGCGTTACATAGTAACTCGCTCCACACGAGCGCAGCGACTGCCGAAGGAATCGGGGCTAAGCTTATCTGCAATGACAAGTAATCAATTTAAAATTATGTAAAAACTTGTCTAATTAGTGAAAAAAAATAATTCGTCTAATCCGTTTAGTTCGTGGCAAAAAATAAAAAATGAGAAAGGCATTCATAATATTCGCAATCACTTCCGTATCTATTATAGGAATACTGACTTATATCAACTGGAAGTTTAGTTTTTTAGGATTGATATTTGTTCCTCTGATTTTAATGGGATTTTACGACATGTACCAATCCAAAAAAACCATTCGAAGAAACTTTCCGTTACTTGGCAGAATGCGCTATTTGCTCGAAGCACTTGGTCCTGGTGCCAGACAATATTTTATTGAAAGCGATACCGATGGCAAACCATTCAACCGTTTGCAAAGAAGTTTAGTCTACCAACGAAGTAAAAAAGAAACCGATTCCAACCCTTTCGGAACCCAATTGGACCTTTATGAAATCGGTTACCAATGGATCAATCACAGTATCAAAGCGATTCCGTTTTCACAAGTCAACAGTAATCCAAGAGTAAAAATTGGTTCCTCACAATGCACAAAACCTTATTACGCGAGTTTGTTTAACATCAGCGCGATGAGTTTTGGGTCGCTTAGTAAAAACGCCATTTTGGCTTTAAATAACGGTGCGAAAGAAGGTGGCTTTTACCACAACACCGGCGAAGGTGGATTGTCACCTTATCATTTACAAGGTGGCGATGTCGTTTGGAATATCGGAACCGGTTATTTCAGTTGCCGCGACTATGATGGAAATTTCTCTTATGAAGAATATACCAAAAGAGCTACTTTAGACAATGTCAAAATGATTGAAATCAAGTTTTCTCAAGGTGCAAAACCAGGTCATGGTGGTATCTTACCCAAAGAAAAAGTAACCGAGGAAATCGCAGCCATTCGCTTGGTTTCTAAAGGACACGATATCATTTCGCCACCAACACATTCAGCTTTCAAAACACCTTTAGAATTAATGGAATTCGTCCAATTATTGCGAAAAGGTTCCGGCGGAAAACCCATCGGCATGAAAATCTGTATCGGTAACAAATCTGAATTTATTGCCATTTGTAAAGCCATGGTGCAATCTAAAACTACTTTCGATTTCATCACTGTCGACGGTGGCGAAGGCGGAACCGGTGCGGCACCACAAGAATATTCAGACCACGTTGGCATGCCTTTGCGCGACGCTTTGGCTTTTGTTTACGATTGTTTAGTAGGGTTCGATTTAAAGAAAGACATCAAAATCATTTGTAGCGGAAAAATCATCACTGGTTTCGATATCATCAAAACGCTTTCCATTGGCGCTGATTTATGCAATTCGGCACGCGGAATGATGTTTGCCCTAGGTTGCATCCAAGCGCTCGAATGCCACGCCAATACTTGTCCGACCGGAATTGCAACACAAAATCCAAGATTAACCAAAGGACTGGTTCCCGAAGAAAAAAGCATTCGCGTAGCGCGTTTCCAACACGAAACCGTCAAAAGTGCGATGGAATTAATGGCCTCAGCCGGAATCGATCATCCCGATAAAGTAGACCGAAGCGTTGTAAGTATGCGCGTTGATAGAACCCAAATTAAAACCTTTGAAGAAACCTATCCCGAGTTAAAAGTTGGATCTTTACTTGACGGTAGCAAAGTGCCAAACGAAATGTTCAAATTCTGGAAAAGAGCTACGGCGGAGAGTTTTTAGGAGCTTTATCCAGCTTTCCGCGTTACACGTTAACTCGCTCCACACGAGCGCAGCGACTGCCGAAGGAATCTGGGCTAAACTTATCAGCAATTACAAGTAATCAATTTAAAATCAGTACAATCCGTTTAATCCGCGGTAAAAAATAAAAAATATGAACCAACTTTTTACCAAACAAGAGAAAATACGTTTCAAACACGTCGATTATGCCGGTATAGTATTCTATCCAAGATTCTTAGAAATGCTCAACGACTTAGTCGAAGATTGGTTCGAGGAAGCCTTAGACCGACCATTCTCAAAAATTCACGAAACGAATGGTATTCCAACCGTAGATTTGAAAGTCCAATTCAAAAAAGCTGCCCGTTTAGGTGAAGTCTTGACCAAAAAACTTTGGGTAATCAAACTCGGCGGCGCTTCCGTAAATTGCGGCTTCCGCTTCGAAGACGAACAAGGCAATACTTGTTTGGAAGGAGAAGTAACTTTGGTCAACGTTGCCATCAACAACGGAAGAGACAATATCAAAGCTGAACCTTTTAACGAGGAAATAAAAGCATTGATTTCAAAATATTTAATTGAATAATAATGAGAGACTTCAAAACATTTATGAGCCTGACAGATTCTAGAATTGCTGAGGAATTTTCAGTGATTTTGGAAGCCCATAAAATTCCATTTAAAACTCAGGACACGGCTAAAGATTTTGATGCTAGTTTCGCTAACAATGAGGCCAAACAATCTATCCTTATCATGCTTGACCCTAATGATTTTGAAAAAGCATCTTCCGTTTTAGAACAAAACATAGCACTTAATATTAATGAAATTGACTCGCAACATCCCTTATTTTCTTTTTCAACAGAAGAATTAAAAGACGTTGTGAAAAATTATGACGAATGGCATCCTATTGATGTGAAACTAGCAAAGTACTTATTAAAACAACAAAACATAGTTGTTGAGCCAAAGGAAATCCAAACACAACAACACGTCAAAGAACTAAAATCATTTCACCCTGAAAAATCAAGTACCACAACATTATTACTCGGATATATATTTTGCATGATAGGCGGTTTTGCCGGTATTGGAATTGCCTTATTTCTTATGACTGCAACCCGAAAGCTTCCGGACGGGACTAAAAAATACATCTACTCAGATTCCGACAGAAAACAAGGCCTTTATATGTTGTTGGTTGGCGGAATTGTTTTTATATTCACCTTACTTTATTTAGAATTTGATTTCAATGAACTTTAAAAAACTCAAAGCCGCCACCGTACAAACTTCTCCCGTTTTTCTCAATGTAGAAAAAACGATAGAAAAGGTCATTTCCTTCGTAAAAGAAGCCAGTCAAAATAACGCCCAACTGATTGCTTTTCCGGAAGTATTCGTAGCCGGTTATCCTTATTGGAACTGGATTATGACACCCGTTCAAGGCAGCAAATGGTACGAGCAATTGTATAAAAACTCGGTTACGGTTACTGATGAAAGTATGAAACCTTTGTTCCAAGCAGCCAAAGACCACAACATGCACATCGTCATCGGAATCAACGAGCGAGGCGACAGTTATGGCGAAATTTACAATACCAATTTGATTATTGACAACAAAGGAAATCTCATCGGAAAACACCGTAAGCTGGTGCCAACTTGGGCCGAAAAACTCACATGGACAAGCGGTGACGGTTCTTCGTTGAAAGTCTATGATACCGAAGTTGGACCAATCGGAACCTTGGCTTGTGGCGAAAACACGAATACCTTGGCGCGTTTTACGTTGCTGTCGCAAGGCGAATTGATTCACATTGCCAATTATATTTCACTACCGGTTGCGCCACCGGATTACGACATGGCAGAAGCGATTAAGATTCGTGCCGCAGCACATTCCTTTGAAGGCAAATTGTTTACGATAGTTTCTTGCTCCACTATTTCTCAAGAAATCAAAGACGCTTTACGCGATGATGTTCCAAATGTGGATGAATTATTGACTCGAAAAAACTCTGCATTCTCCGGATTTATTGGTCCGAATGGCGCTGTGATTGGCGAACCTTTGATTGATGACGAAGGGATTATTTACGCCGATATCGATTTAGAAAAATGCATCCAACCCAAACAAATGCACGATATTCTCGGGCATTACAACCGATTTGATATTTTTGATTTAAGAGTGAATATTGCTCCAACGAGAAAGATTACCTTTGTAGACAATCACGAGGAGTTTAATAAAAAATAGTATTAAGATAGAAGAATTAAGTATTAAGACTATGGAAACAAACAACTATTCAGACGACGTCATCGGTCGTGCGCGAGTACAAGACACACCTGAACTCGAAGCTTATTACAAAGAACTCGAAGCGCTTGGCGCCGGAGCCTTATGGACCGTTGCCAACGATATTGAACCTTGGGAACCGAGAAGTTCTTCGGTGCCAATGCTTTGGAAATATGAAGATTTGCGCAGTTTGGTTTTAAAATCCTCCGAACTCGTAACTCCCGAACAAGCCGGAAGACGTGTGGTTTATCTAGTAAACGACAAACGAAAAGACGTTTCTGCTGCTGTAGGTTGGTTATACACTGGTATCCAAGTCACGCGCCCGGGCGAAAGCACTTCGGCTCACCGACACAAAGCTTCTGCCCTACGTTTTATCATGGAAGGCGATAAAGGTTATACAGTCGTAGATGGCAATAAAATCATGTTGGAAGTCAATGACTTCGTGATTACACCAAACTCCACTTGGCACGAACACGGCGTGGAAGAAGGCGGGCAAACCTGCATTTGGCAAGATGGTTTAGACATTCCACTCGTAAATGCTTTGGAAGCTAATGATTATGCGGTTTATGACGGCAAACAACCTTTGATTGCACCGGTAAATCATTTACCGATGTCGTTTGACGGTAATGGTATCGTTCCGGCTGATTTGGTTTGGGATAAACCTTATTCTCCTTTATTCAAATATTCTTGGAAAAAAGTATATCCGGCGTTGTTGGAAGCCGCGAAAGTCAATGAAGGTAATCCGTTTGACGGAATCATCATGCGTTATTCTAATCCGTTAACTGGTGGTCATGTCATGCAAACCATGGGTGCTTCGATTCAATTGTTGCGTGCCGGTGAACATACCAAAGCGCATAAACATACCGGTTCTTTTGTGTACCAATGTGCCAAAGGAAAAGGCTATTCCATCATCAACGGCAAACGTTTTGATTGGGCAACACGCGATATTTTCTGCGTCCCTTCTTGGGCGTGGCACGAACACGTGAACTTATCTGAAACCGAAGATGCCTGCTTATTCTCTTTCAACGATTTACCGGTAATCGAAAAACTCGGTTTATACCAAGAAAGAGCATATGATGAAAATAACGGATACCAAATAACAACAAACTAAACCTTAGCGCCTCAGCGCCTTAGTACCTTTAAAACAAATGAAACTACTCACCTACGAAACACAAGACACCGAACCAAGATTAGGATTTCTCCACAACAACCAAGTCATCGACATGGAAGACTTTGGCGAAATTTCCAACTTCCCATTACCAAGCGATATGCTTGATTTGATTGACATGGGAATCGAATTAGTAGAAGAATTAAACGATATGGTAGCCGATACACCGGAAAACTTCTTCGAAGAAATCGCTTATTCGCTTGACGAAGTGACTATCCTTGCTCCTATTCAAAAACCGAGAAAAAATATTATCGGGATTGGTTTGAATTATACCGAACACGTTTCGGAAAGTGCTCGTACTTTAGACACCACCGGAAAGTTACCACAAAAACCAATTATCTTTTCCAAACCGCCAACAACGGTTACAGGAACAAATACTGAAGTAATCAAGAACACCAAATTAACCCAACAATTGGATTGGGAAGTGGAATTGGCTGTAGTAATTGGAAAACACGGCAAATATGTTCCCAAAGCTGATGCGATGGATTATGTTTTTGGTTACACCGTAATCAACGATATTTCGGCACGTGATTGTCGTAGAGAAGGTCAATGGATCGTTTCCAAAGGACAAGATACTTTTGCGCCAATGGGACCCATTTTAGTCACCAAAGATGAAATCGAAAACCCACACAACTTGAACTTATCCTTGAAAGTAAACGGCGTGGAAAAACAAAACTCCAATACTAAATTCTTACTCTTCAACATTAACGATTTGATTGAAGATTTGAGTATCGTATTCACTTTAGAACCCGGAGATATCATTGCCACCGGCACTCCGGCGGGCGTTGGTGCCGGTCGTGATCCGCAAGAATGGTTGCATGATGGCGATGTTATTGAAGCTACTGTGGAAGGCATAGGAACAATTGTAAATACCGTGAAAGAGATTTAAACTGAATGAAAGTCAAGTATACTTATGATAAAAAGAAAAGTTTAGAACCTATTCATAAATCAAAATGGTTTTATTTAGAAATCTTAATTTTTACATTGTTAGCCCTTTATTTTGTTAAGGAATTTGAATTTTTAATTGGGGTTTTTCTTTTTCTGTCTATTCCGTTTTTATTACAAATTACTCTTCATGTAAATTATTATTTTAATGATAAAGACGTAATATTAGAAATTGATTATTCCGAAAAAAAGATTATCCACTACAAGAACAATATCAAAGCTGAAATTAACTTTGATGAAATCGAATCAATAGTAAGGTGTCAAGGCAGTAGGTACCAAGAAACATTTGGGAAGCATGTGATACCTTCAAATTTTTATAATCACACGGTTATTGTTGGAAAAAACAAAAAGAAAATAAGGTTTTCCGATTTTATTTTAAAAGACTTTGGCTTATTTCCAATCGAAAAGAAAGTAATAATATTTCCTTTTTTAAATTTAATATAATGAACAAAACAATTAGAATAGGACAAATAGTGCCATCATCCAACGTAACGATGGAAACCGAAATACCGGCTATTTTCAGAGCCAGAGAAACCATCCTACCGGAACGTTTTACATTCCACAGCAGTCGCATGCGCATGAAAAAAGTCACCAAAGAAGAACTCGAAGCCATGGACGCCATGAGTTTAAAATGTGCTCAGGAATTATCCGATGCGCACGTAGACGTGATGGGTTACGCCTGTTTGGTGGCAATTATGAGTATGGGACGCGGTTACCATTGCGTTTCCGAAGTCAATTTACACCAAGAAACAATAGCCAATGATTTCCCAACACCTATTGTGACTTCTGCCGGTGCTTTGATTAACGGATTGAAAGTTTTGGGTGCCAAACAAATTTCGATTATTACGCCTTATATGCGTCCGCTAACGGATATGGTGGTAGATTATATCGAACACCAAGGCATTAAAGTCAAGCAAAGTATCGCACTTGAAATTCCGGATAACTTGGAAGTAGCCGCACAAAATCCTATGACCTTATTGGAAATTTACAAGCAATTGGATTTGACTGATGTCGATGTTTTAGTCGCTTCGGCTTGTGTACAAATGCCTTCTTTGGAAGCGATTGATTTAATTCAGGCTGAATGTGGCATTCCGGTCACTTCTGCTGCGGTTTGCACGACTTACGAAATGATGAAAAAACTCGGTATCGAAGCCAAATCGGCTATTGGTGGGGAATTGTTAAACGGAAAGCACTAGAATTATAAAAAATTTATTGAAAATTATATAACTCTTTCTTTTTAGACTTACTTATCTTTATGTTATTGAAATAGTAACCTAAAAGTAAAGCGTATGAATGGGATTTTCAAAACATTAATTGCCGGTTACAGTGCCAAAAAATTAGGAGGTGGTTGCATAGGAACCATAATAATTTTTATAATTATCTACTTTTTGTTAGGTTATTTATAAATCGTAATACTAAAATCATGGAGTGGATTACTAAAGACGGAAAACTAGTCAATACTTTTGAATTCAAATCTCAAACAGCATTGGCCGAATTTATATTAAAAATAGCCAAACAAGCGGATAAAATAGACCATCATCCCGATTATAAAATTTTCAAAGCTTTTACCGTTGAAATCACGTTATTCACTTACAGCAAAAAAAACATCACCGAATTAGACCATCAACTGGCGGATTATATTTCGGCGCTCTAGAATTTTGATATGACTTTTTTAGTAAATTAGGGGTTTCCAAATAACAATATAAACATTTTTAGGTATGAAAAGAAAAGCAACTGCCGTTTGGAGCGGCTCAGGCAAAGACGGTAAAGGACATTTAACTACGCAAAGCACCGTTTTAAATCAGACACAATATTCCTTTGGTTCCCGATTTGAAGAAGGAATCGGCACCAATCCTGAGGAATTAGTTGGCGCAGCACATGCGGGTTGTTTCTCCATGAAATTAGCCTTCAACTTGCAAGAAGCAGGTTTTACACCAACCGAATTAAAAACCAATTGTGAGATTGTTTTTGAAGACGGAGCCATTGTAGCATCAAACCTCACCTTAACTGCAACGGTTGACGGCATTTCAAAAGATAAATTCGACGAATTGGTAAAAGATGCTGAAACAAATTGTCCAATTTCTAAGTTATTAAACACTAAAATCAGTGTCACATCCACGTTAAATTAATGGATCAAAAACCACATACAATTTACACTACAAATGCAAAGTTAAATCAGTGTTAAAGTACTTATTTTAACATTGTTGTATTCCAAAAAAAAGTAAATTTGAATATGATTTTGATTAATTACTTGAAGGTCTCAAAAGTGAGATTTCAATAGTTGGATGCATCAAGTGGTGCAAGTTAATAATGATAAATCAAAATCATAAAATTGAGGAGGTCTGAAAAGACCTCCTTTTTTATTTCACTAAACACAAAAGAAAAAGCCGCTAAAAAAGCGGCTCTTCCATCCAAAAAAAACGCAATTAAAACTGGAAATAGATAAACTGCTCTCCATTTCCCTGAGCTATAGCAATCAGGAAAAACATAACAGCCCAAACCAATCCCAGTAATAAAGGAGATTTCTTTTTAGCCACCGACTCTAAAGAAGTGTTTCTCATCACCCAGTGGCATATAAAAGTCAACCCAATGACTATAAATACTTTAATAATCGAGAAACTATCCAATATTTTCGCACCATCGCCATTCATAAACAACATCGATTCAATCATGTTTTGGGCCGTTTCAAACTTTCTGGCCCTAAAGAACACCCAAGTAAAATTGACACAAGTATAAGTTGCTAACGCCAATAAAATTCCGTTCCATGCCGTAATTTTAATAGAAATAACCGTTTTCAACAAACGCTCCACCACCAAGAAAATCCCATGCAAAGCACCCCAAATCACAAAAGTCCAAGCGGCACCGTGCCATAAACCACCTAATAACATAGTAATCATCAAAGCCACATACATTCTCAGTACCCCTTTTTGGTTCCCACCTAGTGGAATATACAGATAATCTCTCAACCAAGTCGAAAGCGAAATATGCCACCTGCGCCATAAATCAGAAAAACCAATCGCCGCATAAGGATACCTAAAATTATCTGTTAAGTAAAAGCCAAGCATCAAAGCCAATCCAATGGCACAAGTTGAGTATCCGGCAAAGTCAAAGAATATCTGTCCCGAAAAGGCTAACGTTCCTGTCCATGCATCCCAAGTATTCAATACTTTATCAGAATTAAAAACGGCATCTGACGTTTTTGACAACAAAGTATCTGCCAAAACCACCTTTTGGAACAAACCCAAAGTCAGCAAAAACAATCCCCAAATAAACTGGTTAGCTGTTGCTCTTTTCTCTTGATAAAACTGCGTAATCAAATCTCCCGCCCTAACAATTGGACCGGCCACCAACTGAGGAAAAAACGTTACATACAACGCAAAATCCAAGAACGTTCTCGCTCTTTCGGTTTTACGCCAATACATATCAATGGTGTAAGACATCGTTTGAAAAGTATAAAACGAAATCCCCATCGGCAAAATAATATCCATCGGCAAAGCCTTGTATTCTATTCCAACGGCATTCATCAATAACGTAAAATTTTCGAGTAAAAAATTACCATATTTAAAAAAGAACAAAAAGCCCAAGTTGACAACCATACTCAGCAACAACCACAACAATCTTTTTCGCTTATTTTCTTCAGTCGCCAACTGTTTTCCGGTGATCCAATCAATCACAGTAGAAATCCATAACAAAATCACCAATGGCGGATTCCATAATCCGTAAAAAACATAACTGGCAAAAAGCAACATTCGTTTTTTAAAGGTCCAATTAAAGATTTTGGAATAATACAAAGCCAACACTATGACCAAAAACACGACAAAACTTAAGGAATTGAATAACATGATTAGTTGGTTTTAGGATTAGACAAAGTACCATCCGCTTTCATGATTTTTACCAATTCGGCAGTAAACTTTCGAGCATCTGGTGCCGATAAATGTGACCATTCCGGACAGTCAAATTGCAACTGTTTATAATCCTCAAAATAATAGCTTTTGACTTGGGCTTGCCTTACCAAATCATCCCAAAACTTGGCTCTCGGCAAAGCCATATCTTCACCCATTTTTAGACCGCCACTCGAGGGACATCTCACTAAAATGACTTTTCCGCCTTTGGCCTTGAACTTCTTTAAATCTTCCAAAAAGAAAGCCATCGTTGATTTTTTATCCGGTGGTGGCGCATTTTTACCAAAGAATCCCCAAACCTTTTTGATGGAATTGGCAAAAGCCGTATCGTTTGCGGTTCGTGCCGTCATTTCGGTATTCCTGTCTACACGAGTGTCATTAAAATTATTGAATGGCGGAAAATCAGGTTCGCCGGTTCGGTTCCCTATGCTAATTTTACCCAATAAAGCCTTCAAATCGATATCATCAGACCATTCCTCTTCACTACCCGACATCATAACCAATGAACTTTGCAATGGTAAAGAAAGATAATGATTCAACTGTTGCGCATAAGTGCGTTCGTGAAAATGATTGACTTTGGTTTGCGCTCGCTTCCAAGGGGAAGCTTCAGGAAAAGTGGTTGAAAAGAAGAGTCCGGGTGTGACACCTACCAAAATAGTTCCTTTAAAATCGGTATTATTAACCAAATCATGAAAAATCGGTAACGGCGAAGAACCCGGTGAAGCCAATTGAATCGGTTTGGCACCGGTTTGCTTTTCCCATTCGTCTATCTGAATATCAAAAAGCACCCTCGAAGAACCCACTAAAATGAAATCATCCTCAGTTAGATGTTCTACTTTTGCACTTTGTACAGCCCATAAATCTTTATTGTCATCAATATTGGGGTAAAAGCCTTTTGAACGCCAATAGAACTCCCAAGCTCCGAGGCTAACTGCACTAATAAGTACAGCCACAAACAATGATTTTTTTAAATTCATCTAATTTATTATTGAGTTAGACAAAACAATATTGAACCCTGTTTCCTAATCAGAGTCTATTCAAAATAAATTTGGGGGGAAATAAAAGCGGATCACATTACCGCTATTAAGCTCAAAAATAAACAATTAAACTTTCAACGAATACGGACTTACTTTTTTTTATTAACGAATTTCTTGTTAATAAGTCTGGTAAATGAGCTAAAAGACACTACACTCATAATGACCATTACAATATCTTTGGTATATTTGATAAACGCCAACAAAAAAATTTCAATGACAAATAAAGACAGACTTCAAAAACAACTCGAACTCACTAACGAACAAACTTCTCCTTTATTTCGCATTATGTTTACACAAAACATCAATGTAGCCAACAAAAGGCATTTTGAAAATAACATTTGTGCGTTTCACATTGGTAAAGGTTATATTCTTTCGGTGGCGCACAACTTAAAACCAGAGGCGAAAATTTTTAAATCAATTGAAGAAAGTATTTTCAACAACGACATTCTGCCCTATCTAAATGAAGCTCAAAAACAATTATTTTTGAATTGCTATCCATTAGATTCTACAACCCAAAAACGATATTGGAACAGCAACAACCCAAGTGATTTTCAATTCACGATTGATGCCTTAAAGCAAATCAATTTTGATACACGTTGGGTTACTTTTCTGGAGAAAAAGATTTGCCAAGCACATTTGATAATTCAGTTTAAAAACGATCAATTTTATAATAATGCTGAACTTTCAAAACATTTTACCGCTTCAACTTATTTTGCCGAACCTGCTATTAACAGACATACCTTTTTAGTAGAAGTTGAATTGGTAGAAGCTTTTTACAGTGACGATATTGCTTTGTACAAAATCATTAATACGCCACAGGAAGTCATTGATGCAATGCCAAGTGCCACAATCGATTATTCCATTTTGAGTGATGAACAAGAACATTATTATTGTTTGCAAAGCTCACCTACAAGTGAAGTCGGGAAATTACTCAATAAAGCCCAAATTGACGGTTTTACGGAGCATTTTGCCATTTTTCAAGAACGTGTTGGCGGCAATTATATTTTGGAAGGATTACGCTATTTGATTAAAGGCTATTTCCGATTTGGTTCTTCGGGTGCGCCTTATTTAGTTTATAATGCCCAAAACAATGAATTTAAAGTAAACGCCATTCAAAGTGAAGCCTGTCCAATTCAATTATCCATCGATAACAAACGCGATGGGAATTTTCAATATGTAAATGCGATTGCCTCTCCGCTGAATAACATTAGAGAAAAACTTGAAGAATACCTAAAATCAAACGAATCAATATAGTTCAATAAACTGTTGCGAGGCATTTTAGGTATACACTATAAACTTCCGATTGGATTTTAATAAAGTAAACTTATTTGAGTGCAATAAAAAAAAATATATTAGTCTTTAAAAACAAAATATCAAGCATCCCAAACACCTAATTTATGAAAGCCAGTTTATATTTCTCTTTACTAATAATCAGTTGGAATTCTTTTTCGCAAGACTTTAAAAGAACGGCTTTCGATTACAAACAATTACCCAATAATTATGTTAAATGTGATGACAAAGTCTTGACTGAACTAGACAATGCTATCAATGCGGTCAACACTTACAACAGTTCAGAAGCGGTACTAATTGCCAAAGGCACTTATGAATCCAATAAAAATTGTACTGAAACTCATGTAATCTACGGCATGTGTTTGTTCAGAAACGGAAAACTGTTGGAAGGATTAACGATTATTGACAGTGCTATCGAAAAGTTTGGCAGCGTTCCGGATCTTATCCATCAAAGAGTGGTTATGGAATTAGAAATGTATGAAAATGGGATAGGACAAAAAAACATCGATGGAAACAGCATGTATACTTCGGGTAAAAATGCTTTGCCTTTTGAAGAAGAACAATTTAAAACTGAAAATCTCAATACAGCCTTATCCGATTTAGAGTATCTGACTTCGATTGTGCCCAATGATTTCAACAACCTCTACATGTTAGGCCGAGTGTTTCAAACAAAAAATGAATTTGAAAAATCGAATGTTGTTTTTGAAAAACTCTCCAAAATTCCCGATTACAGTCTAGAAGCCATATACAATATGGCCAAAAATTATAACGGATTAAAACAATTTGACAAAGCTGAAAAAGAATACTTATCATTGTTGGAAATCACTCCTAAAAATCCTGACATCTTGAGAGCAATTGCACGTTTTTATGAAGAACAAAACAACACAGAGCAACAAGACATCTATGAAAAATTGGCCTATTTCCATACTTGTGTGCCTGAATTTTTAGATTTGGCTTACACACCCGAAAACTTTGAAGCCATCAGTATTTTTGGAGATGGAAAAATAGCCGCCAAAGACAAATTTAAAAAATTAGAAAACCTTCAAAAAGATCAACCACAAGAAATCTTGATTGATATTTGCTTGGTTATTTTAAACATTCATGCCAATCATGGTAGTGGTTTGGAATCAGAAGCAACAAAAATTCTTGAAAAAATAGGGAAACCAGCTTTAGAAAAAACACACCAACTTTTGTTTACTAATGTATCAACTTGTACTGTTTCAAATTTGGGAGAAATTATGGCAACGGTAAAAGACGAAAGTTCTTGGGATGTTTTTGTTGAGTATTTACCTAATATTACCAACATGCCTTCTACCCTAATTCCTCCAAATATACCGGAGCTTATTATAAAATATGATGAAGACAGAGGTTTGAAAGAAGTTTTAAAAATTACAAAAGGTTTGCTTTCTAAAGAAGACAAACAATCGGATTCTCCATTTTCCGGATTAGGTAGTGATTATGTTTTTTACATGCCATTAAAAAAAATGAATGTTCAAAAGGTAATCAAAGTAGCCAAAGATATTGGTTATACTGATTCTGAAATTAGTTTGTTGAAAAAAGAAATTAAGGACTAACTTTCCAAGCATTTACAACTCTATTCTCCACTTTACTCTATTACTTCGTACATAGTTTTAAAAAATAATTCTCATTTTACTTGCGTAACCGAATAGTTACGTACATATTTGTAACCGATTAGTTACCTATTAAATTATTAATAATGAGAAGAGATGTTTTTCAGGCCATTGCCGATCCAACTCGCAGAGCCATTCTTAGCCTTTTGGCTGCACAAACTTTAACGCTCAATGCGGTTGCCGAAAATTTTGACATCAGTCGACCGGCAATATCCAAACACATTAAAATTCTAAATGAATGTGGCCTAATCGAAATTACCGACAAAGGTCGGGAACGCTATTGCGAAGCCAAACTTGAAAAACTCAATGAAGTTTCGGTTTGGATAGAACAATACAAACAGTTCTGGGAAAGCAAACTCGATGCTTTAGAAACCTATTTAGACCAACTTCAAAAAGACAATAACAATGACAACATCAGCTAACACCGCAGAAAGAGAAATTACTGTTTCTCGTCTGTTAAACGCACCAATAGCCTTGGTTTGGGAAGTTTGGACCAATCCTGACCACATAAAAAATTGGTGGAGACCAAATGGTTTTACCAATACCATCACCAAAATGGAAGTTATTCCCAACGGCTTATGGAACTTAGTAATGCACGGACCTGACGGAACCGATTACGACAATGAAAGCATTTTTACCGAAGTCGAATGGCAGAAAAAAATTGTTTACCATCATATCTCTGGTCATGAATTTATAGCCACTATTCTATTCGAAGAAAGAGGCAATCAAACCTATCTTCATTGGCAAATGCTATTTGAGTCTAAAGAAGAATTAATAAGAATTATGAATCTATACAATATTTCAGAAGGCTTACAGCAAAACATAGAAAAAATGGAAGCTTATTTAAAGAATCTATAAACTAAAGACAAATGGAAAAAACAGACAACAGCCTTACGCTCAAAAAAGTTTATAAGGCATCGGCAACAACACTTTGGAAAGTAATTACCGAAAGAGAACATTTAAAACAATGGTACTTTGAATTTACCGAAGATTGGCAACTAAAAATAGGCCAACAATTTGACTGGTACGGAACAGATAATGATTGCAAAGAATGGCAACATCGTGGAGTAATGCTCGAAATTATCCCCCATAAAAAACTGGTTCACAGTTGGGAATATGTAGGTTCGTCCGGAACTTCTGTGGTTACTTGGGAATTACATCCCATAGATGAAAATACTACCGAATTGCATTTCAGCCACGTCTTTACGGTTCCTTTTGATGTTAACGAACCGGCATTCAAAAGAGAAAACTTTGAAATGGGTTGGAACCACATCCTCAATATTTCCTTGGTGGAATACCTTGGGAAAATTTAATTTTAAAATAAAAGTCCGCTGGATATGGCATTCCAACGGACTTTTAAAAATCAAATTATAACAACTTAAATAATATTCAATTCATTCATGCACTGTTTCATCATTTGATACGTGCGCTCAATGTCATTATCCAATCCGATGGAAAAACGAATTAATCCGTCGGTCAAACCCATTTCATGTTGCTCTTCCAAAGGAATTTCACTCGAAGTTGATGTTCCCGGCGCACTAAACAATGTTTTATAAAAGCCTAAACTTACGGCTAAGTAACCCAAGTTACGGTGTTGCATTAATTCCATCAATTCATTGGCTTTGTCTAAAGTTCCAACATCGATTGTCATCATGCCGCCAAAACCATATTCCGGATTAATCATACCGGCATACAATTCGTGACTCGGATGACTGGGCAATCCCGGATAAACTACTTTTAGTCCGGCTGCCTCAAATTGTTGTGCCAAATACATGGCATTATGACTATGTTGTTTCATGCGAATATGAAGTGTACGCATATTTTTCAAAATACTCGACGCTCTTAAACTGTCCATGGTTGGTCCTAAAAGCATACTAGCGCCATCGTTCACATTCTTCAAATCATTGATAAAATTCTGTGAAGCACAAACTACACCACCAACAGTATCACTGCTTCCATTGATAAACTTCGTCAAGCTGTGAATCACCACATCAGCCCCTAATTTTGCCGGCGCAACAGACAATGGTGAAAAAGTATTGTCAACAACTAATTTAATATTATGTTCTTTGGCAATAATCGCCAAAGCTTCAATATCAGCTACTTCCAATAAAGGATTGCTGACCGTTTCGCAATACAGTATTTTAGTATTTGGTGTGATTGCTGCGGCAACCAAATCTAATTTGGTAATGTCAACAAAACGAGTTTTGATGTTCCATTTTGGTAACATGTTTTTCATAAAAGCATAAGTTCCGCCATAGATGGTGCGGCTGGAGACGATTTCATCTCCGGCAGCACACAACTGGAGCAAAACAGGCGTAATCGCACCCATTCCTGAGGCAGCAACGTTGGCACTTTCCGTACCTTCCATCGCGGCCAAAGCTTGCCCTAAATACAAATTCATGGGCGAAGAATGACGCGAGTATAAATAACAGCCTTCGACATTGCCTTCAAAAGTATCAAACATGGTTTTGGCCGAAAGAAAAGTATAAGTAGAACTGTCAGATATTGAAGGATTTACACCTCCGAATTCTCCGAAGTATTGTAAATCCTGAATTTTATCTGCAGGGTGAAAATCAATAGTGGTTGCAGGTTCTAAGTTGTGTGTCATAAGTTGGGTTTGGTTTATTACGATTCAAAATTGATATATTACGGTTAAAAAAACAACACAAATAGATTAATATAGATTTTAAAACTAAATTTGTGTAAGTTTGTAGAAAATATTTTTAACTTTACATCAAGAAACACACTTTATCAGTTTTTAAAACTATTTAAAAACCTACAACTTAGAACCTGCGACATGGATACCATCGACAAAAAACTCCTCGCCCTACTCCAACAAGACACCAAAAAAACCACCAAAGAGTTATCAGTAAAACTCAATCTTTCCGTGACAGCAGTTTACGAACGCATCAAGAAATTGGAACGCGAAGGTATCATCGATAAATATGTCGCTTTACTCAATCGCAATAAAATCCACAAAGGTTTTGTCGTGTTTTGCCATATCAAACTCATCCAACATTCGAAAGAATTCCTAACTACTTTTGAACATCAAGTTATAAAGCTCGATGAAGTTTTAGAGTGTTTTCACGTGAGTGGCGATTATGATTACATTTTAAAAGTTTGTGTCAAAGACATGGAAGAATACCGAGAGTTTATGGTAACCAAATTGACTACACTGCAACACATCGGCAGTACACACAGCACTTTTATGATCGGCGAGGTCAAAAACACCACGGCTTTTACACTATAAAAATTGATTGCAAATTTGCCATTGTCATTGATATGGGCATTGAGATTTAATTCGTAATTTTGTGCCACAGTAAACAAAACACACTAATTTTTATAGTATTATGAGTTCATTTGACGTTGTCATCATAGGTTCAGGTCCGGGCGGATATGTTTCAGCTATCCGTTGTGCCCAATTAGGTTTCAAAACCGCCATCATTGAAAAATATGCTACTTTAGGAGGAACTTGCTTAAATGTAGGTTGTATTCCGTCTAAAGCACTTTTAGCTTCTTCTCATCATTACCAAGAATTGCAACACTTTGCGGATCACGGCATCGAGGTTTCGGGCGAAGTAAAAGTCAATTTAGAAAAAATGATTGCCCGCAAACAAGCAGTGGTTGACCAAACTTCCGGCGGCGTGAAGTTCTTAATGGACAAAAACAAAATCACCGTTTTCGAAGGATTAGGTTCTTTTGAAGATGCCACTCACGTTAAAGTAACCAAAGCCGACGGTTCAACTGAAATAATCGAAGGAAAAAATATCGTAATCGCAACCGGTTCAAAACCGTCTTCGTTGCCATTCATCAAAATCGACAAAGAAAGAATCATCACTTCTACCGAAGCCTTGAAATTGCCTGAAGTACCGAAACACTTAATCATCATTGGTGGCGGCGTTATTGGCATCGAATTAGGACAAGTCTATTTAAGATTAGGCGCACAAGTTTCTGTGGTAGAATATTTAGACCGAATCATTCCAGGTATGGATGCCGGTTTGTCTAAAGAATTGACCAAAGTCTTGAAAAAACAAGGCATGAAATTCTATACTTCTCACAAAGTGAAAGAGGTAACCCGAAAAGGTAAAAACGTAACCGTTCAAGCCGATGATGCTAAAGGAAATACGGTAACTTTTGAAGGCGATTATTGCTTAGTAGCCGTTGGTCGTCGTCCTTATACTGACGGATTAAATGCTGATAAAGCCGGTGTAAAAGTAACGGAAAGAGGTATGATTGAAGTCAATGACCATTTACAAACGAATGTTCCAAATATCTATGCGATTGGTGATGTAGTTCGTGGTGCCATGTTGGCTCACAAAGCCGAAGAAGAAGGTACTTTGGTGGCTGAAATTATGGCGGGACAAAAACCACACATCGATTACAACTTAATTCCGGGTGTAGTTTACACTTGGCCTGAAGTAGCAGCTGTTGGTAAAACCGAAGAGCAATTAAAAGAAGCCGGAGTGGCTTACAAAGCCGGAAGTTTCCCTTTCAAAGCGTTAGGAAGAGCTCGTGCCAGTGCAGACAACGAT
The DNA here is from genome assembly GCF_002482945.1 of Flavobacterium sp. UBA7682. Classification (NCBI taxonomy): domain Bacteria; kingdom Pseudomonadati; phylum Bacteroidota; class Flavobacteriia; order Flavobacteriales; family Flavobacteriaceae; genus Flavobacterium; species Flavobacterium sp. UBA7682. Next base: position 19,483 of record NZ_DLGY01000025.1, on the reverse strand, counting down.
GGTTTTGTTAAAATTTTGGCAGACGCTAAAACTGACGAAGTTTTAGGAATCCACATGATTGGTGCCCGTTGTGCCGATTTGATTGCTGAAGCCGTAACCGCCATGGAATTCAGAGCCAGTGCCGAAGATATTTCACGTATGTCACATGCGCATCCAACTTTTGCAGAAGCTATAAAAGAAGCTGCTTTAGCCGCTACGGATAACAGAGCATTACACGTGTAATCAGATTTTTAGATCGTTAGATTATTAGACCATAAAAAACGTCCCGATGATTTCGGGACGTTTTCATTTATAGATTATGGGTTGCAACAAAGTCTTTACAATAGTCTTTAATCATTTCTCTTACCCTTCTAAATTCTTCAATAACTTCCATCGTAGAACCTTTCACTTTCGACGGATCGGGAAAATTATAGTGCAACTTTACCGCTTGCGTTGGAAAAAACGGACAACGTTCTTTGGCATTGTCACAAACGGTAATCACATAATCAAAAGGAATTTCGAAATATTCCTCCACATGATTAGAAGTGTGTTTCGAAATATCAACACCGTCTTCTTTCATAATAGCTAATGCCAAAGCATTTACACCATGCGTTTCCACTCCGGCGGAATACACGGTTACTTTATCCGAATCGGTGAAATGCGCCAAATAACCATGCGCCATTTGGCTTCGACAACTATTGCCTGTACATAAAACTAGTATATTTTTCATACATTATTTTCTTTTAAATCCGCAAAAAAGGAAGTCTTGGATTGTATCAAAAGGCGTTTGATGCGCTTCGGTAAAGCATCCGCTTAATTCAAAATCTCTTTCAAAGACGAAACGTAAACTTTCCATATTGTATTGGGAAATCTCCAAACCACTGCATTTTTTCGGACCAGCATCAGAGAAAGTACCCATAAAAAGCTTTCCGTCATTGGCTACAGCCTGACTAACAATCTTAGAATATTTTTCTACTTCATTGGCTTTAGTCAAAAAGTGAAAGCAAGCACGGTCATGCCAAATATCATATTGTTCCTTAGGCATAAAATCCAAAATATCTGAAACGATAAAAGTGACTTTTGAAGCTCTATCACCTAACCTACTTTTGATTCTTTCAATGGCTTTTGCCGAAATATCAAGCAAAGTCAAATTGGTAAAACCTAAATCCAGCAAAGCATCCATCAAATAACTGTCGCCACCACCAATATCGATGATTCTAGCTTCCAAAGGCAAATGCAAAGCTGTGATAAAATCAACGGAAGTTTTAGGATACTTTTGGTACCAACTCACTTCCATTTCGGTTTTAGTGGAAAACACATTCTCCCAATGTTCTTTTCTTTCCATAAATTTAAACGGTTGTGGTGAAATATTTTTTTCTAAGCCAAAAGGCCACATTGACCAAAATGATTAATGCCGGTACTTCCACCAACGGACCAATTACGCCTGCAAAAGCTTGTCCACTATTGATACCGAAAACACCTATAGAAACCGCAATCGCCAACTCGAAATTATTTCCCGAAGCGGTAAACGATAAAGCTGTCGCATCACGGTAATTGGCACCAATCTTTTTCGACACAAAAAACATCAAAAAGAACATAACGGTAAAAAAGATTACTAACGGAATAGCGATTCGAACCACATCCATCGGCAAATCGACTATCATTTCGCCTTTCAAACTGAACATAATGACAATGGTGAATAATAACGCAATCAAAGTAATCGGTGAAACGAAAGGAATGAATTTTTGGTTAAACCATTTGTCGCCTATAAATTTCTTAATCGCATACCGACTGATAACCGCTAAAGCAAAAGGAATACCGAGGTAAATCCCAACCGTTTTGGCTATTTCGGCTATGGTGATATTTAGTTCCAGTCCTTTAATCCCAAACAAAGGCAACATGATTTCCAAGTAAAAATAAGCATACAAACTAAAAAAACAAACTTGCAGCAAACTGTTAATCCCAATCAAGCCTGCGGTTAATTCGCGATTGCCTTCGGCCAATTCGTTCCAAACAATCACCATCGCAATACAAGGCGCAATCCCTATGATGATTAGTCCGGTCATGTATTCGGGATAATCTTTCAAGAAAAAAGTCGCCAATAAAAACATCAAGAACGGCCCGACTAGCCAAGTGATAAAAAAGGAAGCCGTAAGCAATTTAGGCTGCTTGAACATTTGCGGCACTTTCGAAAAATCGATTTTGGTTAATGGCGGATACATCATCAAGATCAACCCAATCGCCAAAGGAACATTGGTTGTTCCCGAAGAAAACGAGTTGATAAAATCAGCTGAATTTGGAATAAAATAGCCAATTCCAACGCCGACTAACATTGCTAAAAAAATCCACAATGTTAAAAATCGATCTAAAAAAGTAAGTCTTTTTTTCATAGTAAAATTTCTTATCTACAGTACATTTATCATTTATTGACTACTGCCATATTTAATTGTAATGGCCATTTGTCCGGCGTGGTATGCGGTGTGTGAAACAATTCTCCCAAAAGCTTCTGCTTTAGTTTTTATCCCAAACTCCTTGGTCTCAATTTTCACTTCCCAATCTTCTTCCTTTTGTTGTTCCACTATTTTCTTCAAAGTTTCAAAAGAATAATCAACAAAGGCGTTGAGTGCATCCAGATCTGTCCATTCACCGGTGTCTTTCTTTTCAATCACTGTTTTGGCAACCACTTTTGCCTCTTCAGAGCCAAAAACATTTTTAGCAAAAAGCAATTCAACCTCTCCAATATGTCTAATTAAAAAACCAACACTATTCTTTGCCGGAGGTAATTTTTTAACCAAATCCAATTCGGTTAAAGTTGCCAATTGATTGGTAAATCGGGTTCTGGACTCCATCCACAATTGAAGTAAGGTTGCAGTTGTTGACATAATCAAAATATTAATTTATTTGAGAAAACACATAATACATCTCACTCGCAATTTGCAAACTGCGTTCCGTATATTTTTCATCCATCAAATCGGTTCCGTCAAAGGCTTTTGGATCATCATATTTTATAGGGAATCGGGCTTCTGCACCAAAAACCATCGGACAACCTTCGTCGGCATTATTACACGTCATGATAGCGCCAAAATGGGTTTTCGGATTGAATTCATCAAAATACGTTTTTGAAAAACAAACTATCGGATGCTGATTTACATCGAATTTGACGGCGTATACCGGATTTTGTTCCTGACTCAATTTTTGAATTTCAAATCCTTCATTAGTCAAAGTTTCAACCACTTTAGGAAACATAGCCGTAGCTTCGGTTCCGCCCGAATAGCAAAATACATTTTGAATTCCGAAATGAAACGCCATCACTTGAGCCCAAATTTGGGACAAATGACTTCTGCGGGAATTGTGTGTGCAAATGAAATTTAAACGAATTTCACTTTGGCTATTGACTTTAGTCTGAATATAATCCACTAAGGGATTTAAAACATCCTTTCTTTCATTTGGAACCGGAATTTCAGTGATGGTTTTGATCGTTTTTGATAAATTTTCAAACATATGATTAAATTTAACCGCAAAGAATGCAAAGGTTTACGCAGAGTTCGCTAAGACTTTTATTAGATTTTTCGTAATATTATTCTAACTAACAACAACCCGAATCAGGTGTACAACATGAAGCTTCTTTTGGTTTCCACTCGCCTATTTTGACTTTTAATTTTTCCGGTGGAATGCCACAATGGTCTTTCGCCAAACAATCGGTCATTTTGGATCTTAATTGGAAATTAGTCCCGTCAAAATCTAAACTGAATTTACCGATAGTGTCTTTCATTTGGTACTCCACTTCGATTTCTAAATCGGGGATTTGAAGTTTTGCTTCTGACAATTCAATAATGTGAACCAACTTCTCCGGATGCAATCTGTGGTCATAATCATTGGCTTCCCAAAGTTGGAAATTCACCACTTCTTCCTTTCGAATTACGCCACCGCAATCGATAAAATGTTTGGTCACTTTGCCCACTTCAGTTACGTGGAAATGACTGGGAACCAACTCGCCGTTTGGCAATTGGAAAGCTATAGTTGACAAGCTTTTTAGTTCGCTTTTAATTTCTGAGAGTTTCATAATTAGATTGTTTGACTTATTAGATTGTTTGACTTATTAGATTGTTAGACTTATTAGATTTTTAGAAGGAAAATCTTTTCCCTTTTCCCTTTTCCCTCTTCCCCTTTCCATCCTATTCAACAACATTTATTTTTTAATTTGTGGCGAATCACACCAAAATGGTTTTCAATTTTATCAATAGTATCCGGGTTAATGCAATAGCAAATGGCGGTTCCTTCGATAGTGCCTTTGATGATATTGGCGTTTTTTAATTCTTTTAGATGCTGGGAAATGGTTGGCTGTGCCAATGGCAATTCGTTGACAATATCGCCACAAATACAACTATCTACCGTTAATAAATAATCCACAATGGCTATTCGCGCCGGATGCGACAAAGCTTTGAATAAGGTGGCCATTTCGTTTTGTTCAATAGAAAAAGATTCTGTTTTTGATGCGCCCATGGTTTATTTAAATTATTATATTGCAATATTACGATAAAACAATAATAAGAACCAAACATTTCCTGAAGAATTTAACAAATCATAATTCGCAAATCCTGAATCCTAAATATTTTCACTACTTTTGGCATTCAAAAAAACGCAAATAAATGGCAACAATTACTTTGGGTGGAAATCCAATAAACACCAATGGCGAATTACCAACAACAGGTTCAAAAGCCCCTGAATTTCAATTAGTAACACAAGATTTAAGCATCACTACGCTAGCCGATTTTGCCGGAAGCAAAGTTGTTTTAAACATATTCCCAAGCATTGACACCAATACTTGCGCTACTTCAGTACGAACGTTTAATGCCAAAGCGAGTACTTTAGCAAACACCAAAGTATTGTGCATTTCGCGCGATTTGCCTTTTGCCCAAAAACGTTTTTGCGGTGCGGAAGGTTTAGACAACGTAATCAACCTTTCTGATTTCAACACCGGAAACTTTGGTAAAGCATATGGTTTGGAAATCGTTGATGGCGCTTTCTCAGGCTTACACGCAAGAGCTGTAATTGTAATTGACGAAAACGGAACAGTAACCCATACCGAATTGGTTGCCGAAATTGCCAACGAACCTAACTACGAATCCGCTTTAGCAGCGCTATAAATAAGATTATGGCATTCGAAAAAGACAATTCCTTCATCACCGGAAGATTAAAAAGCGTTGGTTATGCGGTCAAAGGTGCCCTCAAACTTATCACTACGGAACACAGTGTGATGGTGCAATTTACTCTGGCCATCATTATGATTATAGCCGGATTTTATTTTGAGATTGACCGTTATGAATGGATGATGCAAATATTGGCTTTTGGGTTAGTGTTAGGCATTGAAAGTTTGAATACAGCCGTGGAGAAAATAGCCGACTTTGTGCATCCTGAGTTTCATGACCGAATTGGTTTTATCAAAGATATTGCCGCCGGTGCCGTAATGTTTGCTGCCTTAGCTGCAATAGCGATAGGTTTGCTCATTTATGTTCCAAAATTTTTATAAATAGTCGATTAAATTTCTATTTTTATAGCGTTATACTTAACTAATGGCAAAAACAGTAAAAAAAGAGACTAAAGCAAAAGAGAAAGATCCAAATCTGGAACTTAAAATACTCAAGACTAAAAAGCAATACAGAATGCTGTTTGGTTTTGTATTGGTCTTACTCTCTATCGCCTTTTTGGTTTCCTTCATTTCTTTCTTTTTACATGGTCAAGCCGACCAAAGTGCTGTTAATGCTATAACAGATCGAAACGAACCGGTGAAAAACTGGTTGGGTAAATTCGGCGCTTACTTAGCCGATTTATTTATCTACCGTGGTTTTGGTATCGCTTCCTTCCTATTCGTAAAGCTATTCTTTTTGAGCGGTGCTTTCCTGGTATTGGATTTACCGGTTAAAAAGCTAAAAAATACTTGGTTTTGGGATTTGTTTGCCCTAGTGGTATTGTCCATCCTATTTGGTTTCTTTGCCTATACTTTACCGGAATTAGGCGGAACGATTGGTTTTGAAATGAATTTATTCCTTCAGGATTATATCGGAAAGACCGGAACCGGATTGGTGTTGGTTTTCTCCATCATTATTTATCTCATCTTTAAAATAAAAATATCTCCGGATGCGATTAAGTCTTTCTTCGAAAAGAAACACAAAGACATCAAAGAAGATTTAAGCAGTATTGTAGGTTCCAATGACAAAGGTGTCGATTACAACTTAGAAGAATTTGCCGTAAATGACACGGAAGAAGAGCCAATCGAAGAGCCAACGCTCAAACCTTCTCAATTTGAAATCAATAAAGAAGCGTTGAAACCAACGATTGAAAATGCTTCTGAAATCAATTTGGAACCAACCATTAAAATGGCGGTTACGTCTACTCCGGTAGAACCGGTTTATGTAGAGCCTGTAAAGCAAATCATAGAAACCAATGACGAAGCTTTTACCATTGAAAAAGCAGCGGATGAAGATGTAATGGAAGAAAATTTGGCTGCAAAATTAGTAGCCGATTTTGGTTTGTTTGACCCAACCTTAGAATTGTCCAACTATAAATTCCCAACGATTGACTTGCTTAAAGAATACGCTTCCGTAGGCATTACCATCAATCAGGAAGAATTGGAAGAAAATAAAAACCGAATTGTAGAAACGCTTCGCAACTATAAAATCGATATTGCCCAAATCAAAGCGACGGTTGGACCATCGGTAACACTTTATGAAATCGTACCCGAAGCCGGAATCCGTATTTCAAAAATAAAAAGTTTGGAAGACGATATTGCGTTATCGCTTTCTGCCTTAGGAATTCGTATCATCGCGCCTATTCCGGGGAAAGGAACCATCGGGATTGAAGTACCGAATAAGAATCCGACTATGGTACCAATGAAGAGTGTAATCTCTTCGGCTAAGTTCCAAGAAGCGGAAATGGAATTGCCTATCGCTTTAGGAAAAACCATTTCGAATGAAACCTTTGTGGTCGATTTAGCTAAAATGCCGCACCTTTTGATGGCCGGAGCAACCGGACAAGGAAAATCGGTTGGATTGAATGCGGTACTGACTTCATTATTATACAAAAAACATCCTGCGGAAGTAAAATTTGTTTTGGTCGACCCAAAGAAAGTAGAGCTTACCTTATTTAATAAGATAGAACGTCATTATCTGGCTAAATTACCCGATACCGAGGACGCGATTATCACCGATAACAACAAAGTAATCAATACACTGAATTCGCTTTGTTTGGAAATGGACAATCGCTATTCGTTACTGAAAGACGCCATGGTGCGTAACATCAAAGAATACAACGAAAAGTTCAAAGGCCGAAAATTGAATCCGGAGAACGGTCACCGTTTCTTGCCTTATATCGTTTTGGTGGTCGATGAGTTTGCCGATTTGATTATGACCGCCGGTAAAGAAGTAGAAACCCCTATTGCCCGTTTGGCTCAATTAGCCCGTGCGATTGGAATTCACTTGATTATCGCAACGCAAAGACCTTCGGTAAACGTAATTACCGGTATGATTAAAGCCAATTTTCCGGCGCGTATTGCTTTTAGAGTAACATCTAAAATTGACTCGAGAACCATCTTAGATTCCGGTGGTGCCGACCAATTAATAGGTCGTGGCGATTTATTGTTCTCAAACGGAAATGATTTAGTGCGTGTACAATGTGCTTTTGTAGATACGCCTGAAGTAGAAAAGATTGTAGATTACATAGGTTCTCAAAAAGCTTATGCCAGCGCTTATTTGTTACCGGAGTACGTTGGTGAAGACGGTAGCAGCGTGAATTTGGAGTTTGACATCTCCGAAAGAGACAGCATGTTTAGAGAAGCTGCCGAAATAATCGTGACTGCCCAACAAGGTTCGGCATCATTATTGCAAAGAAAATTGAAACTGGGTTACAACCGTGCTGGAAGACTGATAGATCAGCTCGAAGCCGCGGGAATTGTAGGGCCATTTGAAGGAAGTAAAGCGCGTAGTGTCAACATTCCCGACTTGACTTCGTTAGACCAATTTTTTAGCAATGAACAAAATAACCATTAAAATGAACAAATTACTATCTATTGCATTATTACTATTCATTAGTTTTACTACTAATGCACAAGATAAAAAAGCCAAAGACTTGCTCGACCAAGTTACCGCTAAGGTAAAAACCTATAAAAATATCTCCATTGATTTTAAATACACCCTTTACAACAGTAAAGAAAACATCAACAAAGAAAGCAAAGGCAATTTGGTGTTGGAAGGCAACAAATATGTGTTAAACTTTTTAGGCGTGACCAAAATATATGATGGCAAAAAAAGCTACACCATCGTTCCCGAAGACGAAGAAGTAACGATTTCGAGCGTGAATGACAAAGACGAAAATGCTATTACGCCTTCTAAAATGCTTACCTTTTTCAATAGTGGTTACAAATATTATTGGGATATTCTTCAAGATGTAAAAGGCCGTAAAATTCAGTATATCAAATTGGTACCTATCAACTCCAAAGACCAACGCAAAGAAGTGCTATTGGGCATCGATTCCCAAACCAAAAACATCTACAATGTGATTGAAATGGGCAAAAACGGAACTAAAACTACGCTTACTGTTAATTCTTTTAAAACCAACCAACCTTTATCAAAAAATCAGTTTACCTTTGTGCCGAGTAAATATCCAAATTACTACATCAACAAAATAGATTAAGCTCGGGTGAAAATACTTGACAGGTACTTATTAAAATCTTTCCTGATTACATTTACTACGGTATTTGTAATCTTGTTTTTTATATTCGTATTGCAAGTAGTTTGGCTCTTCATTTCCGAATTGGCCGGAAAAGACTTAGACATCTTTATGATTCTTAAGTTCTTACTTTTCAAAATGCCAAGTATCATTCCTTTAGTTTTACCGCTTTCTGTGTTATTGGCTTCTATCATGACTTTTGGTAGCTTGGCCGAGAACTATGAGTTTGCCGCCATGAAATCATCCGGAATCTCTCTGCAACGGGCGATGCGAAGTCTAACGGTTTTTATCCTGCTGTTGAGTATCGTTGCGTTTTTCTTTGCCAATAACGTCATTCCTTTTGCCGAATATAAGTTCATTAACTTCCGAAGAAACATTGCTCAGGTTAAGCCCGCTATGGCTATAGCCGAAGGACAGTTTAGTGAAGTTGGGAGCTATAACATTAAAGTCGAAAAGAAATCGGGAGAAAACGGCAAATACCTTAGCGGCGTAACCATTCACAAAAAATCGACTTTGGGTTCGGCAAGTAATACGGTGATCAAAGCTAAAAAAGGCGAATTGGTCAGTAGCGAAGATTCGAACACCTTGAAGTTGATTCTCAAAGATGGTAACTATTACGAAGACATCGTCCCAAAGAAGTATGAAGAACGCAATAAACTGCCTTTTGCCAAAAGTGAATTTCAGCGCTATGTCATCAATATCGATTTATCTAAATTGAACAGTTCCAGTTTAGAAGAAGAGAAAATCACCAACACCAATACCATGTTGAACGTTGGAGAATTGAAATACACACTCGACTCTCTTCAAAAAAATTATAAAAAAGACATTATCTCTTATACCGAAAACATCAACCAGCGGGCGAATATGACTGCGGTTGACATTAATAGGGATTCCGTTGCGCCAACGCTTAATAACACTGATCTGTTAAGAACCTATTCCAAAAGCGATAAAAGCCAAATTCTGAAAGTCGCCAGCAGCAATGTGGATGGCATTAACTTTTCGTTGGAAACTTCAAAATATGAAATGCAGGACAAACAGAAAAACATCAACCAACACTGGATTGCGTTGTATGACAAGTTTGTGATTGCCTATGCATGTTTGCTAATGTTCTTTATCGGCGCACCACTCGGAGCGATTATTCGCAAAGGTGGTTTAGGATTGCCAATTGTATTTGCCATACTTATTTTTATCATCTTCCACTTCATTAATACCTTTGGCAAAAAAGTAGCACAACAAGATGAAATCTCTCCTTTCTTAGGTTGTTGGATGTCGTCTTTTGTCTTGACGCCTTTTGCTATTTTGTTAACCAAAAGAGCGACGGATGACAAAGGCTTTAGTATGAACTTTGATTGGTTGACCAATTTCTTCAACCGTATCTTTCCTGATAAAACTCAGCCGGTACCGGTAGCCTCAACCTTAACCCCTGATTTGGCTATTGATGCTGAAGAAGTACAGCAGTATTTGAATACTTTACCGGAAGATAGCATGCCGCAGACTATAATTGAAGAAAAAGTACGACCTACTGATAATCGTACTATCGAATCAATAACCAAACAATACCACTTGTTTAGTTTGATTGCTTTAGTGAGTAATATACTTTTGATTGCGGTTTTCTTTTGGGGCAAACCCGATACTTTAATCATGATAATTATGGCGGCGGTAATCGCTGTTTCGCTATTCTTTAGTGTATATAAATCACAACAAGCTTTAACTACTTTAGGCATTCGTGCCGATAAAAACATTGACATTCCACTTTTTGTACTCCTATTGGCAGGGTTTCCTTTTTACTTCCTGTTCTATGGTTACAATAGGCTTTTAGTCAACCAACTTATTTCAGAATCTAACACTACTGTCTAATGGACACAACCACTACAACAAAAATCCAACTCAACACTATAGAAGAAGCCATTGAAGACATTCGCCAAGGCAAAATAATTATCGTTGTTGATGATGAAGACCGTGAAAATGAAGGCGATTTTTTGGCAGCAGCCGAAAAAGTAACTCCGGAGATGATCAACTTCATGGCCACTCACGGACGCGGATTAATTTGCGCCCCACTAACCGAACGTCGTTGTAACGAATTGGAACTACACTCGATGGTGAAGAACAACACCGACCACATGGAAACTGCCTTTACGGTTTCGGTCGATTTAAAAGGTCACGGTGTTACCACGGGAATTTCTGCAGCCGATAGGGCTAAAACTATATTGGCTTTAGTGAATGAAGAGACCAAACCCCATGATTTAGCACGTCCGGGACACATTTTTCCTTTAACCGCTAAGCAAGGAGGTGTTTTGAGAAGAACTGGCCATACTGAAGCGGCTATCGACTTTGCAAGACTTGCCGGCTTCAAACCTGCTGGTGTGATTGTGGAGATTATGAATGAAGACGGCAGCATGGCGCGTTTACCGGAATTGGTAGAAGTAGCTAAGAAATTTGATTTGAAATTGGTTTCTATAGAAGATTTGGTAGCCTACAGAATGCAACACGATAGTCTGATTGTAAAGAAAGAAGACTTTGACATAGAAACCCGTTTTGGTTCGTTCCGCATGAGAGCTTATCAGCAAACGACAAACAAACAAGTACACTTGGCTTTGACCAAAGGCAGTTGGAATGCCGGAGAACCTATCTTAACACGTATAATTTCGACCCAAGCCAATAACGATATCCTGAATAGCTTAACCGATTGTCCGGATAAAAAACTAGACGATGTATTCAACAGAATCATCCAAGAAAACAAAGGAGCGGTATTGTTCATTAACCAAGAAAAAGACTCTTCAGACTTATTAAATAGGCTAACCGAATTAAAACAATTACAAGCCGAAGGCATTTTAAAAGCCCCACAAATCAAAATGGACATCAAAGACTTTGGTATCGGTGCACAAATATTGCACGATATTGATATCGCGAAGATTCGATTAATCTCTAATACTACCCAAACCAAGCGTGTCGGGATGATTGGGTATGGATTGGAGATTACAGAATATGTGGCTTATTAAACATACTTTTTGATATAAAAATGATAAGCTAATTTTTATACAGCTTTTATTTAATTTCATTACAGACCTGATTCAATCCAATAACATTAAGAGCTGATGAATAAACATCAGCTCTTAATGTTATAAATTTTGATTATTAATTGTAATTATTTATCAGATAATCTTCAGCGATTGAATATGTTGGTCTTTAAATTCAAATTGATACGTCAACACAAGTGGACTTCCCGGAAAGGTTCCTGAAATTTGTGCTTTCAAGGTCTTCTTAATTTCGGAATATTCAAGAGGTTTCATTACGACTTGATATCCTTTATTGGCTTTATCAATCCATCTTTCGATTTCTTTTCTGCCTTTGTGTGTATTTCCTTCATCAAATACGACAGCCATTTCAGAAAAACAATTGGCATAAGCCATACTGTCAAAATTATCTTGTGCTTTTACAAGGTCGACAATTACTTTAGGTAAATTTTTCATATTCATTAAAATTATGTTGATTATTAAACTGTTGGTATTGTTCCACCGTCTATTACAAACTCGGTTCCGGTTAAGTAGTTAGCCCTTGGCGAAACTAAAAAACCGACAAATTCTGCAATTTCTTCCGGTTCTGCCGGACGGCCTATTGGAATTCCGCCCAAAGCATCCATAACACTTTGAGTTGCCTGTTCAATGGTTGTGTTTGAACTTTCAGCAATTCGCTCCATCATTGCTTTTGAGGCTTTAGTATTTATCCAACCCGGTGAAACCGTCAATACACGAATGCCTTTGGAAGCAACCTCGTTCGATAAACCCTTACTGTAATTAATTAAACCTGCTTTTGCTGCAGCATATGACAATGTGGAATCATATAAAGGTAATTTGCCCTGAATGGAAGCGATGTGAATAATCACACCTCTTTTCTGTGCTATCATTTGTGGCAGAAAACCACGGTCTAAACGAACAGGTGCCAGCAAATTACTTTGAAGAGTCTGCAACCAATCTTCGTCATTCAAAACGGAAAACCCACCGCCTTTTGTTTCAGAACCACCCAAATTGTTTACTAAAATGTCTAATGTGCCAAATTTGGTAAGTACTTCCTTAACTACTTTTTTTGTACCTAATGGAATAGTCAAATCAGCCGCAATAAAATGCAGTTTTTCATTGGGTTCGTCCGGAAAGTTTCTTGCTGTGATGATTACTGTTGCACCTGCCGCTAAAAGTCTTTCTGCAATGGCTTTTCCTGAACCTTTTGTGCCTCCGGTTACCAAAGCAATTTTTCCGGATAATTCGTTGTTAAAATTAAAATCGTGTTTCATTGTTTACTTTTTTGTACAAAATTCAGTTATATATGAATATCAGTCAATTACGGAAATACGATTCACATAGGGATAAATTTCTCCCCTATTGCTCAATTTGGTACATTGAACTAAATTTGTTTTATGAAAGAAAGAAAAATTCCTTTGAACTTAAATTGTGGTCTTGACTTGATTGGCGAAGTGCTTTATGGCAAATGGAAAATTCGTTTGCTGTGGTTTATAAATGAAGGTCATAAACGCCCAAGTGAACTTCAACGTAAAATTCCTGATGCATCTCGACGCGTATTAAATATTCAGTTGAAAGAATTGGAAGAACATGAATTAGTTACAAAAATCATTTATCCTGTTGTTCCTCCTAAAGTTGAATATTCATTAACCGATTTTGGAGCAACTTTAATTCCAGTGATTTCAGCTTTGGGCAATTGGGGTGATGAAAATGAAGAACGGTTGAGAACTCTTATTATGAAATAGAGTTGAAAATTAATTATCTTGGCTTATTAAGATTATGAAGTAATGAAAGTTAAGTATTGACTATTTAGAATACCACCTTTAATAAAACGAAAACACATGAAGTTGATTTTTTTCTTCGTGTGTTTTCGTTTCTTAGTATTAAGCTAACTAAATTATTGTTTGGCAAATTTCTCTAACTCTGTATTGAATTTCTCCATTTCTTCCACAAATAAGGCGTGTCCGCTATTTTCAAATTGAATGATGAAAGAGTTTTTAATTCCTTTATGGAGTTCTTCTGCAAATGCAAATGGACATAATTTGTCTTGAGTGCCGTGGAATATGGCCACCGGAATTTTAATTTTTGATAGTTCCGGACGTAAATCAAGGTCCAATAAGGCTTTTATCGATTCCGTGATAGCATAGGGAGAAGCTTCTAGGTTGATACTTTCCAACCATTTTTCTACATTTTTAGAAATAGTACCTTCTTTCGCAGGAAAAGCACTGCCAAATCCGGCAATTAAATCTTGTCTTGCGGTCATGGTTTGTGTGATTAATCCACTTGCATCTGCCTCTGAAATGCCATGAGGAGCGCCGGCTCTTTTTTTCCAAGAAGGTGCAGCTGCACCAAATAATGCCAGTTTACTAACATGTGCCGAGTCATATTTTGTTACATAATGAATCACAACTGCACCACCCATTGAAAAACCACCCATCACGGCATTTTGAATTTTCAGTTTTTCCAAAACTACTTTAATGTCGTCCGAGAAAACATCAAAATCATAACGCCCATAAGGCTTGTCTGATTTTCCAAAACCTCTCAAGGTAATCCCAATAACCCTGAAGCCTTTACGACTTAAATATTGGTACTGATACTCATACATGGCGTCACTTAATGGCCAACCATGAATTAAAACGATGGGCTGGCCTTCGCCAAGGTCGGTTACGTGAAGTTTTACGCCTTTTTCTACTTCAATATATTCTGCTCTACCTAAAGAAGCAGGTGTTCTTTTTTCTTGTGAAAACGATACATTATTAGTTAATAATGTTGTAAATAATCCGATGGTTAAAATTAAATTTTTCATGCTTTTAAATTTTAAATTGTTACTATTAATTTGATGAAGCAAAGTTGAAGCGAAAAGACTAACTATTCAATGGACGCTTTCCGCTTTACATTGCACTTTTTCCTTGTTATGCATTGATAAATTCCAAAATATCTTTATTGATAGTAGCGGCTTCTGTAGTTGGCATACCATGAGAGAAGCCCGGATAGACGATTAACTTACCATTTTGCAATAATTCGGCAGCTTTAACAGCCGTAGTTTCATAAGGTACAATCTGGTCGTCATCTCCATGTAATACGAGTACTGGTATCGTCACACTTTTCAAGTCTTCTGTAAAATCAGTTTCAGAAAACACTTCAATACAATCATATTGAGCTTTAATGCCTCCCATCATTCCTTGTCTCCACCAATTGTCTTGTATTCCTTTATTAATTTCAACACCCTCACGGTTGTATCCAAAGAAAGGAATCGTGATGTCTTGGTAAAATTGGGCTCTGTTGTGTTGTGTATTATAACGAATGTCATCAAACACAGCTAATGGCACACCATTTGGATTTTTTTCATCAGCAATCATATACGGAGTGATGGCACTAATTAGAACTACTTTGGCCACTCGGCCTTTTCCGTATTGTGCGGCGTATCGAATAGCTTCTCCGCCTCCGGTTGAATGACCAACATGTATAACATTTTTCAAATCTAAGAAGGCTACTAATTCAGCCACATCTGCTGCATAGGTGTTCATGTCATTGCCTAGGAAAGTATGAGTTGAACGACCATGCCCGCGCCTGTCATGGGCGATGACTCTAAACCCTTTTTCTAAGAAAAACATCATTTGGGCATCCCAATCGTCTGATGATAATGGCCAACCGTGGTGAAAGAAAATAGGTTGTCCGGTTCCTAAATCTTTGAAATAAATTTCTGTTCCGTCTTTTACTGTAAACTTGTTCATGATTTTTATATTTAAATGTTAGTAATAATTTGATGAAGCAAAGTTGCAGCAAATCACAAAGGGCAACAATGGACGGATTTCGCTTTGCATTGCACTTTTTTCCTTTAATACAAAATCACTACTTAAATAGAAAAAGCCCGACAATAATGCCGAGCCTTACTTGTACTCATGTAGTCTATTTATTTAGAATTGCTTTCTAAAAGAAACCGGAGACAAACCGGTATGCTTAGTAAAAAAACGAATAAAATAAGCATCATCTTCATAATTCAAACTATAGGCTATTTCTTTTACGGTCATTTTAGTATGCGCCAAAAGGCGTTTACTTTCCAGTATAATTCGATCTTTGATAATGTCGTTGGGAGTGCTTTTACTAATTAAACTTATCTTTTTGCTTAGATTTTTTGGGGTTACAAACAACAATTCGGCATAATCCGCAACAGTGTGATGGGTTTTATAATGTTGCTCCACCAATTTACTGAACCTTCTTAAAAACTGAACGTCAGCATGTTGGGAATTATCGAACAATTGGTGTTGTTGTTTCCAAATTCGGGTTGACTTGAGTATAATCAGTTTTAGTAATATTCGGAGCATTTCTTCTGTATTTGCATCCTCATTTATCATTTCTGCTTTGATTTCTTGAATGATAATTTGGACGTCCTTAGATTGATTTTCATCAAGATTAATAAAAGGAATTTCAAAAACATTGTTGTACAGTATCCCATCGCAAGCCACTTCTTGATCGTGAATTTCTATACAATAAAAATCCCTGTTGAAATAGATTAATTGACCATTAATTGTTTCGCAAGGTTTGATAATCACTTTTGGATTGATAAACAAAAGTGCATCGGTTTTCATATTGAATTCTTGAAAATCTACCTGAATAGTAGCTCCACTTGGAATGAATAGAATTTTTATGTGTTCAGCTATTGAAGTGGGTGTGGTTTCTTCCATAGCTTTTTTACTGAATTCAATATTCCCGAATTGTTTGTATGAAAACTCTTTTAGCATAATTTCAATCAGTGATGTTTTTTTTATGAGTTATTTAGTTGAAAGAGGGTCCGGTTATCTTTAAACAATGTCAGTATATTCAAGGCTTTACAATAGTATTAGATGAATAGGTTACTTTTTCAAGTAGTAGTGATTTCCCATTCTTCAAAATTACAGTCGTACTCATAGCCAAGCTCACACATCTCTATAGCCCACTTTCGCAACACTTCGTGCATCATTCTGATATGAGTAGTCTGCCCTTTGATTGTATGAACCTTTTTATCGCTGGCTGACATTTTACCGTCGACAATATAACCCAAATTTTGTAATGCTTTGGTCAGCGATTGTGCTTTTTCAAAAGTATCGGTAAAAAAAATGTAATCAATTTTGAGTTCGTCTTCTTCTTCCACATTTACTTCACGCAGCCGAACCAACGTTTCTATAGCCAGATGCGATTGCCTTCCACGATTGGTTGAAAAATCAATTTCTGAAACGAACTGCTTTTTTTGCTTGGGTTTTAAAATACGAAAGATTTCCATTTTGCTTTGGTTTTAACGGAACAAACTTAAATAAATATAATGTATGCTCTGCGCCCCGAGTGAAAACTTAACATTGGAAAAAATAGCTACGAAAATTGTTATACCATAACCTCGTATTGATGTTCTAATTAGTATCGAAAAGTCTCGGCGTATAAAAAACCGGGAATGGAAATGAAAAACCCCAAAGTAATCTTTGGGGCCTTCTTGTCAAAAAACTAATTATACTCAATATTATTTTTTTACTATATATTTTGTTTTATTTCCTTTACTAGTGGTTGCTTTTACTAAATATATACCGCTTGGGATTGTTGAAAAATCAATTTTTTCTATAGTATATTCAGAGTTATTACTTAAAACTAACTGTCCCGTTAAAGTATAGACTTTAACTGAAATAATAGATTCTTCTGATGAAAGATTCAAAATGTCTTTTACAGGATTAGGATAGAAACTTAGTTTGGATAACTCAACTCCCTCAATTCCTAAAGCGTTATTTACTTGTCCATTAAATGTAAAATCATTAATGCTTGAAGTTCCGGTTGCTCCTGTTGCACCATATCCATATATACGAAATGTAATGGGGTTTGTGACATTTTGAAAACCAGCACCGGAAAGTAATACTGTTTCTGAAGAAGCTGTTGTACCAGAAGATGCTATATACTGAATAGTTGTAGCATAATTATCAATACTAGACCTTACGGAAAAAGAAGCAGGTCCTGTAGTTGATCGCTGTAAAGTAAAGTCTAAACCAACAAAATTAATTTTGTAGCCTGAATTTGGTGTTAGGGTAAATGTAAAATAATCATCTGAGTCAATATCTGCAGCCGAAGTCCAACCTTTTGCATTATATCTTCCTGAACCTGCATTACCAGAAATACCTGAACCTCTGCCAATACCAGTGACAGTAATATTGGCATCCTTAACATCTCCTATAATGTAAGGATTAAAGTTAAAAGGTGAACTATCGTTTATAGGATTTGTCCAAATTGACTGACTATAAGTTTGGTTTGCTGAGATGAAAATGATAAGAAATAAGGCAACCATTAAAAGATTGCGATGTAGAGTTTTTATCATTGCTAATAGATTTTAGTATTCTACAACAAATATCAGAATCGACTGTTAATGCTTTATGACCTGAATATTATATTATCACATCAACTACTATGATTCACATTAATTTAAAGTATACATTGAAAGTCTGAAAAATTAAAAAATAGCTATTCTGTAACGAATTGATAACGGTCAGTTAAAGTAGAAGTGCCTTCCGAAACGTAAGTTTGTAGGTTCTTAAAATTTAACAATGATATTGAATAAAAAAATTAACCGTATTGCCTTTATGGCAATTATTACCCTTTTATCATTTCACAATGGATATTCACAATGTTTTGAAATAGAAAATATCCTGGTAGATGCTTGTGGAGGGCAGGAAGGGCTGAATGAAATGGTTCGATTTAAAGTCGGTTCAACTAATTTAAATACAAGCAACCTTTCAGTTATCTGGCCAAATAATCCATGGCAGGGGTTGGTTCAGAACAGCACAACAGCGTTAAAAACAGCAGCGTTAAATGGAGATATTCTTGACGCTGGAGGATGCGGTCAATTAATAGAACCTACTGGAGGAGTTCTCCCGGCAAATGCTACAGTAATTATGGTAACAAGCTTTAATCTTGACACCGCATTGAATACATTCGGGGCTCTTACCCAGAATATTTATATACTATATCAAAATAATCCAGCTACTACATCAGGTCATTTTGCAAACTCAGGAGCTGGTGTAAGAGCGCTTACTATATCGTTTGGAGCATGTACCGATGCCGTATCATATGACCGAGCATTATTGACTGATGTTAACGGAGCAACAACCGCTGCTGATGGAGCTACAGTTACATTTACTCCCGCAGGTATAGCTTCCTATGTAAATTATGGTTGTTCAGCACCTGTTGATCCTTTTACTGTCGAAGCTGGAACTCAATCTGGAACTGTATGCCCTAATGATGTAATTGCCTTAAACGGAAATGCTCAAGGATACCAAACTATAAGTTGGTCAGCTCTTTCAGGGACTTTTAGCAATCCTAATAGCTTAAATCCTAATTATACTTTAGCTCCGGGAGCTATCGGAACAGTTGTTTTAACACTTACAGCAACCAATATTTGTGGCGTTACAATAACCGATACAGTAACTATTACTATTTCAAATACCATCACGCCAAATTTCACGACACCGATTGCCGTTTGTGCCTCAGCT
>NZ_DLGY01000025.1:0-154 GCF_002482945.1 Flavobacterium sp. UBA7682 | reverse complement strand
ACAATGTGCTTTGCCATTTACCCTTACGGTAAATGTAACCAATAGCATCACACCAAATTTTACAACACCAATTGCAGTTTATGCCTCAACCACACCGCCGGTATTGAATACCACCTCACCTAATGGCATAGTCGGAACATGGTCGCCGTCAGTA
>NZ_DLGY01000028.1:0-32324 GCF_002482945.1 Flavobacterium sp. UBA7682 | reverse complement strand
GGAACGTACCATGTTAAAAAATCAGTTGCATGCTGAACGTACCTCTGCAACATCAAGTGAAAAGTCAGTTAAAAGAACAAACAAAAGAATAGCCTTGATTGATACGCAGGAAAAGGAGATACGAGAAGAAATTGCTAAACTCATCAAAAAAGATGAGGTATTAGCAGAAAAGATGAAAATAATATCTTCTATACCCGGAGTTGGAAATTTGACTGCCGTGACCATTATCGCTGAAACCAACGGTTTCGAACTCATAAAGAATAAAAGGCAACTGGTCAGTTATGCGGGATTAGATGTAAGAGAAAAGACATCTGGGACATCCGTAAAATCCAAACCCCGTATATCCAAGCGAGGTAATCGGAATTTAAGGAAAGTCATGCACTTTCCGGCACTGGCTGCGATTAGAACCGATGAAAGGTTCAGAGATATCTTTTTAAGATTGGTTTCAAGGCATGGCATTAAAATGAAAGCTATCGTTGCCATCCAAAGAAAAATATTAGAATTGACTTTTATCCTCTGGAAAAACAATTCTTTTTATAACCCGGAATATGCATATCAAATTTTGCCGACCGTAGAAATAGTTATATAAAAATGTGAGTTGAAATACTTATAGTTAAGTCATCACTCCACATAAATTACTAGGAAAGGGTAATAGTTTATTTACTATTATCTATAGATACTATTGCCTTTTTTTACCTATGAAAGCCTGCTATGTAACAATATTGAAAGCATAATGATACGATTAAAATTGATATAAGAGATAGCCTAGAAGCGCGCCACCCAACACAATAAATGCACTGTTGATTGTTTTGAATTTAAAAACGACAACTACACTAATCAGCGCTATGCTGATTGTCTTCCAATCGATAATGGTTTCTTTGCCCATTGTAAAACAAACAGCAATAATAATGGCAACAGAGGCTATATTTACAGCATCCAGCGAAGCAGACAGGCTCTTAGAATTTCGCATTTTTTTCATCAGAGGCTTAAGCAATGCCACCAATACAAACGATGGAAGAAAAATAGCAATTGTTGAAATAACAGCACCAGATAGTCCATTGATTTGATAACCAATAAATGTAACTGATGAAAAAACAGGTCCTGGCGTGAACTGCCCAACTGCAATAGCATCCATCAATTGCTGTCGGGTAAGTAAGCCGTTTGCTACCAATTCTGTATCTAAAAAAGCGAACAGAACATAACCGCTTCCGTAGAGAACAGCACCTATTTTTAAAAATATCCAAAATAATCTGGCGTTTGTTTCTGAAAGTAAGTGCCCGTTTGCAATTTGAAAAAAAAGAACTGGAACAAAACTTTGCAGCGTACTGTTTTTATAATTTTGAATATAAAACAAACCCAATGCGAACAGGCCTGCGCCAAACATTAAATAGATTTCGCTGATTCCCAGTAAAGACAGAAACAATACAGCGATGCCTATAAATGCTAATACAATTGACTTGATCGATTTTTTGGCTAATGGAAAAATTGCCCCGATAATGATGGCTATAATTGCTGGCTTTATACCGTAAATAAACGGCTGTATTTCGGGTAATTGTCCGTATTGCCTGTACAGCCAAGCAAAAATACCAGTAATAAAAACCGCCGGCAAAATAAAACACATGCCTGCAACGAGCAGCCCTTTCCAACCCCCTTTGTCGTACCCAATGTGTATCGCCATTTCAGTACTATTGGGTCCTGGAATAAGATTGGTAGCTCCCAATAAATCTAAAAAATGCTGTTCGCTCAACCATTTTCTTTTGGCGACAACTTCCCGCTGCATCATTGCAATATGTGCTGCCGGACCTCCAAAACCGATGAATCCCAGTTTGAGAAAGAGTTGAGCAATTTTTTTTATCGGTATTTTCCCCTCCATTACAACTATTTTACTTCAAGTTCATCTATAAGATTCAAGGTATCCGGATTATATACTTTCATCGTAATTCTCTTTCCGTTTACATAAAAAAGGCACAAAGCATTTTCCACACTAAAAGACTGGGTAAACTTGCTCCATGGCAATACCTCTTGTGCATAATAGGGCGCACCTGCTGCACCATTATTAATTTGATAGATTGAACGAGATACATTCAATTTTTTACTAGGATAATCTGCGGGATAAATAGGAACCTCTTGTGTTAATTTCAACCAGTTGTAATTATGCTCATCACCGGTAAGTATCGCAACAGTTTTTTTACTTTCATTAATTAGAATATCTAAGTATTCGTCCCTTCTTTCAATAATTCCTTTTTCAACTGGTTTCCCACCAATCCACGGACGCTTTGTGTTATCACCACTGTACCACATATCGTCCTTACTGTGCCCTCCGTTAGGAAATGCAGGGGTATGCTGAGTAATAAAAATATGGTCTATGTCTTTGTCATTTTCAAGCTTTTGAATGGTTGCCCTTAACCAATCAAGTTGGTTGTCCATTATATAACCGTGCAGCCCACCGCTTGTTGCAGTTTCTTTGCTTAAAGAAGGAGCGTACCAATAATTACTATTGAGTACAACCATGGCTGTATTTCCATATGTGTAATAAAAAACATTTTCTGCATAAGGTGGAAAATCTATCCGTTTTTTATCAGGGTCATACTTGTTGTCATCCTCACTTATAAGCCCGCTAATAGGATTTACAAATGCTTCTGCAAAAACAGTCTCTGCTGACTCTGTCTCAAAAGGAAATCTATCAATAAAACCCTTGTTTTTTCCGCTTTCATCTTCAAAGACATATCCCAGTGCTTCGTGATTGCCCATACCAACATTAAATGGCATATAATGCCAAAAAGGTTCAATGGATTTTTTCCAGTTTGTGTATTGCAGGTGTTGTTCTTCTTTACTGCTAAGATAGCCATTAATCATGTCGCCAGTAAACTGAACAAAAGCGGCATTTTCTTTATAAGCAAGGGCAGCTATTTTTTTCATAATATATGCATTTGCCCCATATGCTTTTCTTTCACCACCACCCGTTGCGTGGCGGCTGTCGCTGGTATATCCGAAAATAAAACTTTGTCTGCTGCCTTTTTTTAGTGCTGTCGTAACATGGTACGACTGGGAAAGTAGACCGTAGGTTACTTTGTACTGGTATTTTTGATTGGATTTTAAACTATTTATTTGCCATTCATGATGCGTTTTAGGAACATTATCCTTATATATTCTGCCATCAATTTCTACTTGGGCCTGTACAGGCAATGTAGTTTTACACCAAATCACAACACTGGTATCTGTAAGGTTACTTACAAATGGGCCTTCATAAACTGCCGGCAGCACTTCAAAAGGACCTGTTCCGCTTAGAGAAACAACTCCATCAAATAAAATCATCCCATTATTATCAGTTACCCTATAGCCAAGGGTTAAAAATCCATTTTCTTTCCAACCTACAAAATCATATGGATATTTGAATGCGTCTGCCATATTGATTTCAGCTTTTCCTTCTATGAGTGCTTGTGTAAAACGGTATACCGGAAGCGGATGTGGTGCTTTTCCATAAGGTATTAACCCATAGGTAACAGATCCTTTCAAATTTCCGAAGTCCAGAATCACGCCAGAACTTGTACCAGTTGGTTTGCCCAAGAGCCTTTGAGTGCTATATTGAGTCTCTGCATCAGTGGCAAAATATTTTTTCTCGTTCTCTTCGAAATACAGATGATTATCCTTATCATAATGAATATTGGAATAGGAAGCTGGGATTTCCGTCTGTTGTGCAAATGTGGAAACTGACAAAAAAAGCAACGAAAGTATATATGTAGTTTTCATAAAAATATATTTACGAATAAATTTGAATTCTGTTAAAAGTATAATTAGTGACTATTTCTATCACTCGATATTATTTTGTCAATACTCCAGTGTCCCGCTCCTTTTATCAAAAGAAATACACTTCCTAAAAGCATTGCCCAATCAGTCCTGCTCCCGTGAAGTAATTCCCAGAAGCCATCATTTGCCAATACTTCGGCTTTGGTAGTTGTGAAAGCAACAAGCATAATTATGATTAACGGAATACTGGCTAAACGAGTCAGCAGACCCACTAAAAGTAAAATCCCACATAGGATTTCGAAAAAACCAACAAAACTTCCCAAAAAATCAGCTGATGGAAAACCGATTTTTTCAAAGCGGCCAGCACCACGAATGGCTGGAAATAAAAATTTTTGAACTCCTTCGGAAAAGAAAACTGCACCAACAATCAAGCGGATTATAATTGTGGTTTTTGAGTTGTCGGTAGTAATGATTTTTTTGAACATATTAAGCGAACTTTTTTATTATAATCGGATTATACAAATTGTAAATTCGGGCCACAAGCAAAGCAATAGGAATACTCAGAACGGCCGGAACAACAATATCTGCTGGATAATGCACTCCAAGATAAACCCTGCTTAGACTGACAAATGCTGCCCAGGGGATAAGAACAAAAGGCAGCCATTTCAGTTTGTCCCTTGCTACCAGCGTCAGGTAGAATGCCAACGAAAACACATTGGCTGCATGGGATGATATGAAACCAAACTTTCCACCTCTGTAATTATTAACTATGTGAAGCTTATCTATTAAATCAGGGTTGTGGCTCGGTCGTAATCTTTCAAATATTGGCTTGAATATTCCTGAAGCTAACTGGTCACTTATAGTGATCAGTAAAACTATCAGCAATATCATAAAAATCGCATCTTTTCGATATTTCCATATCAACAGCAATAACAAAAATCCATAAAAAGGGAGCCATGTGTATTTTTCACTGGCAAACCACATTACATTATCCCAAAACTCACTATGGCTGCCATTTAGCCAAAGCAGGATTTCTATATCTAATTGTTTTATATACTCTATCATTATCTTCTTATTGGTGATTGTCTTTCTGTTGGAGTTTTTACAGTAAAAAATGGAACTCTTTCCATTGCATGGCAACTTATGCAGCTATTGGTAAGCACTTGAAAATTCCTGTTGAACACAGCGGTGTCTCTTTTTGCAAGAGCTTTTTTCATTTCTGGAAGAGTTACATCCAGAAAATGTTTTGCCGATTTCGAACGTTTAGGTCTCCGCTCCAATCCATTTTCGATTGCTTTTTGTATTTTCTCTAATTGATAATCCGCATATTCCCAATTTTCATCCTGTCCCGCCCAAAACAATTCCTGGTAGCGATAGCCAGTTTCGACCATTGTGTTATCAAAACCCCGAAACTGATTTTCTATGATTTCCAGTTTCTCCTGTTCCGTGCCTTTTATCCATTTGCCTTGTACTGTTTCTGTTTTTTGGTTACAGGCAGGAAAGAGCGTTAACGATAGCAGAATTAAAAAATACCTCATGACATCCCTGTTTTTAGTTTGTCTTACAAACTTCATACAATGAATTGTATAATGGTGGTATATTTGAAAATAATACGGTAGCTCTTAAAGACTGCGAAATACCTGCGGTGTAGAACCTGTATGGCGTTTGAAATATTTTATAAAGTGAGAAGTGTCATTAAAGTTTAAAGTATACGCTACCTCTGAAACATTATTATCAGTATACAGCAATAATCTTTTTGCCTCACTAATCATGTATTCTGCTATAACATCTGCCGCTGGCTGATTAAGCTCTTTTCTACAGATAGCATTTAGATTTTGGGGCGTCGTGTTTAATTGCCCGGCATAGTAAGCAACATTATTTTTTAAATCATCTGTCTCATTGAGAAGCTCCCTAAATAACAAGATAGTGTTGTTGGTCTTATGTTTATTGACCGGAAAAGATGCAGGAATACTAATGATTTTTGCCAATAATGCTTTTAGTATCCCTTCTGTCACGCTGAAATCTTTTTCATCAATAAGCAACTGAAATAATATTGATATGGAATTGTTCTGTTCCAGATGAAGGCAGCTCAATGCACTTACCTGAGACAAGATTCTTTTCAGCGATCTATCCAGCGATCTATCAACAAATCCTTTTTTCAAGAGCAATACATAACCTTCAGGTACTGAGTCAATATCCCAATGATGTACCTGTTCTTTTCGTACAAAAAATACAGTTGGCGGTATTATAGGGAATTGTGTATAATCAATAGTATGCGTACCGCTTCCTTGCGACAGATATATAATTTCAAAATAACTATTGTGTTTATGCGGTTCAGTTTTGCGGATGTCTTTTCTGAATGGTGAAACTTTTATCAGTTCCTTCATTTCAATTTTATTCTTTATTTGTATTGATTTTTTCAATCGTTCTTTCTTTTAAAACTGCAAAACACAAAATTCTGAACTGTGTCAAAAGGAGTCTTGTGATCTATTGTAAAACATTCTATTTTTTCAAAGTGTTTCAGAAAACGGCTTACTAGTGTACTTTCGGAATATTGTTGGATCTCAATACCACTGCATTTTTTAGGACCTTGTTCTGAAAAAGTACCGATAACCATAATTCCATTTTTGGAAACTGCATTGGCAGCAGTTTGTATATAATTGTCAATCTCTTTATCAGCTGTCAGAAAATGAAACGCAGCCCTGTCGTGCCAAAAGTCGTATTGCTCTTTTGGTTGAAAATCCGAAGCATCTGCAACAATCCATTTTATATTTGCAGATTTATTTCCCAGCCTTTGTTTCGCTCTTTCAATAGCTAAAGCGGATATATCAAGAATGGTAATATTTACGAAGCCTAAATCAAGCAGATGGTCAACAAGAAAGCTGTCTCCTGCACCAATATCTATAATTTTTGCACTTTTAGGCAGATCAAATTCTTTGATAAGCGCTAGTGAAGTTTCAGGTGTAGGCTGATACCAGCTTACCTCTTCCAATGATTTGGTCTGGTATATATTTTCCCAGTGATTTTTTCTATCTTGTAATGGCATCGCTTTCTATTTTTAATTCTTTATAACATACAAATTTAACTTATACTTTTTTTATCTTGTCTCTCTTTCATTCATAAACTTACCCTTGTAGTGCCAATAGGAAATAACTTAAATCTTTAAGTTAATACCCCTCCCTTAACATGTGTGCATAACTGTCTGGCAGGTCGCTTTGTTCAATCGCTTGGGCTGCCTTTTCAATATCGTATTGAACTCTGATAAACTCGACCTTGATGCCTTCTTTTTTAGAGAAATCGGCGCTTTTATTAATAGTAATTACTGCATAACAGCATTTCGGATTTCCATCTTTAGGCTTTCCCACTGATCCTGCGTTAACAGCATGGAAATAGCGACCTTTTTTATTGGGATTTTCCAAAACACGATGATATGGTTTGTGCGAATGTCCGCATATAATTATATCAGCATCAGCGTCAAGAAAAATAGCAGTAAATTTCTTTTCGTCTTTATCTTCAAGCAAATACTCCGTATTACTATTCGGGCTGCCATGTACCATGAGTATCTTTATTTTTTTATCAGCTGTCTGATATTCCAATTTTATATGGGCTGGCAGAGCGGAAAGATAACTGATTTGTTCTTTGCCGACAATTTGATATGCATAACTCCCGGAATCTTTCGATCCATCATTATGTATATCGACAGCTTTAACGTCATGGTTTCCGGCCAGGGTAGGAATATGCCTTTTGCGTATTTCATTTATCACAGCATTTGGCCATATATTGTAACCTACCAGATCACCTAAACAATAAACAGCGTCAATTTTCTGTTCATCGATGCTCTTCAAGGTTTGTTCCAGTGCCGGAAAATTAGCGTGAATATCCGAAAGTATTGCAATTCTCATATTTACTGTTAAGAAAATTATCAGCTGTTAAACACTTTTTGAATAATACTTTTTTCTAAACCAAAAGGCTACATTGACTAAGGCAATGAGTGCAGGGACTTCTACCAATGGACCAATAACGCCAGCAAATGCCTGACCGCTGTTGATCCCAAATACGCCAATCGCTACCGCAATGGCAAGTTCAAAATTGTTACCTGTAGCAGTAAAGGCTATTGCCGTTGCTTTTGAATAATCAGCCCCAAAATATTTGCCGACAAAAAAACTAATGATGAACATTAAAGTAAAGTAAATCACTAAAGGAATTGCAATTCGAACAACATCCATAGGAATTTGAACAATCAGTTCTCCTTTAAGGCTGAACATAACGATGATTGTAAAAAGTAATGACAGGAGTGTAATAGGCGAAATAAAAGGTACATATTTAGTTTCAAACCATTCTGTTCCTTTTAATGCAATAAGAGCATATCGGCTAATGATGCCAAGTGCAAAAGGAATTCCCAAATATATCCCGACACTTTCTGCAATCTGACCAATGCTGATATTTACCTCAAATCCGTCATAACCAAAATACGGAGGAAGAATAGTTATAAAGATATAAGCGTATACGCTGTAAAGCAGAACTTGAAAGATACTATTTAATGCAATAAGCCCGGCAGCATATTCCCTGTTTCCATCTGCAAGGTCATTCCAGACTACTACCATGGCTATACAGCGTGCCAAGCCGATAAGAATGACACCGATCATATATTCCGGATAGCCATTTAAAAGAAGTAAGGCCAGTGAAAACATTAAAATTGGCCCAACAATCCAGTTTAAAAATAGCGATGCCCCTAATATCTTAGTGTTTTTGAAAACCTGTCCCATCTGCTCGTATTTCACTTTTGCCAAAGGCGGATACATCATTAGAATAAGCCCAACAGCCAGAGGAATATTAGTTGTTCCGCTGGAAAAAGAATTGATGAAATTACCGCTTGAGGGGATAAAATAGCCTATTGCTACGCCAAGAGCCATCGCCAGAAAAATCCACAGCGTTAAAAATCTGTCTAAAAAACTTAATTTCTTTCGCCCTGAGGCAGGTGCACAGTTATTTGCTGCCATTTTTATTGTTTGATTTTTGAGAATACATAAAACATTTCAGTTCCGATTTGCAGGCTGCGTTCCTGATATATTTGCTTTTGCTGTGGCGTTCCATCAGATACTTTTGGATCTTCAAAAGTAACAGGGATACGCTTTTCGGCACCTGCAATAAATGGGCATCCGCCATCCGCCTGAGAACAGGTCATTATAGCTGCAAACTCACTTTCAGGATTAAAATCATCATCATAGGTTTTAGAAAACCCGATAACAGGAAGTTCATTTGCAGAAAACTTAATTGAATATACGGGGTTTTTGCCTTCTGAAATAGCTTTAACTTTAAATCCAGAGTACTGTAAAGTTTCGGCTACCATAGGGAATAAGGCAGTAGCTTCAGTACCTCCCGAATAACATGAAACATTTTTTATATTATAGTATGCTGCTGCAGTCTGAGCCCAGACCTGAGACAAATGGCTTCTTCTGGAATTATGTGTGCAGATCAGGTTCAATCTGATTTCCTGCCTGATATTTACCTTACTTTGAATAAAATCAACCAGAGGCTGAAGAACACTTTTACGCTCTTCAGAAATTTGTTTAAAATCGAATGTTTTAATAGTATTCTCTATTTCAGTATATAACATTATCTTGATTGGTATGATGGTTTATTAATATTAAAAAATTAACAGCAGCCTGCGCCAGGTGTACATGAATTGGTATTGTCAACATTTAGCTGTGATACGTTTGCCGTGGATTTATCGGACGGGATTCCACATTGATCCTGAGCCAGACATGCTGTCTGTTTGTTTAATAAAATGAATTTTTCACCATTAAATTCCAAGTCATATTTACCTATGGTAATGTCCTGATATTCCACTTCAATATCAGCATCTTCAATGCCTAGTTTTTCCTCAGACAATTTGATAATGCTCAATAATTTTCCCGGTTTTAGACGGTGCTGATAATCGTCAGCATTCCATAATTGAAAATTGACAACTTTTTCATTTCGGATTACTCCGCCACAGTCAATAAAGTTTTTAATAATCTGTCCCACTTCAGTAACATGGAAGTGTTCGGGAACAAATGTTCCGTTCTCTAATTGAAATTCAACATTGTCTAATGTTGGCAGGATTTCTTTGATTTCTGATAATTTCATAATAGTTAATTTTTAAATATGATAAAATGGATAATACATAATGTTATATAGCAATATAACGATAATTAAATGTAAAAAAATGTCTTTAACAGCATTGGTTTACTTTAACAGCTTGATTGAAAAAAGCATTAAATTCCTCTTGAAATTGATTCCATACCTTCTCTTCAATGCAGTAGCAAACCGACTTCCCTTCAATTGAACCTTGAATGATTCCGATACTTTTTAATTCTTTTAAATGTTGCGAAATAGTTGCCTGTGCTAATCCTAACTCCTCCACTAAATCATTACAGATACATTTTTCCTGATTTATAATATATTGAAGTATTGCAATTCTGGCAGGATGACCTAAAACTTTAAGAAGTGATGCAAACTTGTTTTGATCATCTGTATACATGTCTGTTTTAGTAATTCCCATAGTGCTTTATTTTATATTGCAATATTACGATATTAATTTAGAAAAAAGAATTAAACAATTATATTTTTAAAAGAATTAATAAAAATGGTTAAAACAATTTGGATTATAACACAGAATCTTTTCTTTGGACGCTTTTACGGAAAGAAAAGAAGTCCTCTAAAATAACAAAAGGGATACTGCATATCCCTTACAAAATTTTCGCAGCCTGTTTGATAAAATGGCGCATTGTGCATTTTTATTAAAGTGGCTGCACCGCTTAAACGCAAAAAGACTGCCCCGACCTTTTGGGAGGGAGTGTCTTTTTGCCGCCCGATTTTCGGGTCAGGCGACTTTTAGGGGTTGTGACTGAAAGTTTCCAAGATTAAGGAAAAATCCCCTGTACTCGGTCATGCCATAACGGAACAAACTCCACAATAGAGAACATCCCATTTGTGCCAAGGCAGAATTGATAAACAATTCCTGTTTTTCCAAGGCTTCTGCTAAGGAACAGCTTGGTGTGTCGTCCTGTTCTTCGGACTGTAGTAGCAATTCCCCAAATTCTTCGGTAACAAATGGCAGGCTTGCCACCGTCTCATACTTTTCAGAGTTGGGTTGCTTAATTTCTCCAATAGTGGATAATATGACCTGTCCTGTATGTTGGCTGTTGCCAAAGTCTAACCAATATTTAGGTGTATCTCTATTATTTCTGCGGTTGCATAATTCTTTAAGTATTTCAGCAACGCCAAATCTCGCTTGTACATTATCCACACAAGTAATATAGATAGTTGCCTGTGCATTTTGGGGCAGTCTTCCCAAACTATCTTTCTCAAATTTCACCGTTTCCGTTTTCCAATAAGTTCCCATAAAACGATTTGCCCGATTAATAAGGGCAACGGATTTAAATAAGCCAACCTCGGACTCAGCAAAACGCTGTCTGCCCAAATTGGCAGTCGTGATAACATCGTCATCCCAAAGGCGGACAGATAATCCTGCATGTCCAAGTTCAATTAAGCTGTGGTTCATTTCCATTAAGGCGGTAAGTACTTTTGAACCCGTACCTCCTGCACCGATTACGTTTACAGTAATAGGGTTACTCGGATTTATAAGATAGTTATCCGTAAAATGTATTTTTGTTTTCTCAGTATTCATCTCAATAGATTTTTAAGGGTTTTGTTATTTTTTTTCAGTACCTCTTTAGGAAAGGACTTATTTGAATTGATTAGGTCTTTCCAAAGGTTTACACAATTGCCATTTATTGGGCTGTTTCTTCCCAATAAATGGCTGAAATAGGAATTAAAAAAGTAGTCTTCCCAACCGTTGGTAAATTCCTCAACCGAAGCCGAGTTTTTAATATTGATATTGACCGAACCCATACATACTTTCCCATCTTCATAGATGTTGAAAAATGGTGCGCAATACAAAGGTGTTTTTTCTGTCGGTCGTCGGTCGCTTCCCAATGCAAATACCGTAAGACTATTTTTGCTGGCATACCAAATCATTGGCGGTGCATAGGCCATTCCGTTGGGTATTTCCAAACCTTCCACAAAATACATTTGTCGTCTTTGTGCTTTGGTGTACCACAATACCGAACCTTTATCTGTATTATGATTAATATGCAGTATGTTTGTCGGCAGTATTCCATTGGATTTTAAAAAGGCTTTTTCCTTGTCCTTTTCTGTTACTAATGCCCTCGCCAATACTTTTGCTTCCCGTTCTGTGAGTGGGTGGGCATTAATTGGATTACCGTTATTGTCCATATCGAAATGCTCCACATATACATCGGCATCTGCTCCTTTGGTTTCATAGAAAACGAGTGCGGATTTAGGATGGTACAGCGTACCAAAGCTTTCTGTTATGTCGGTTGCATTTTTCATTTTCTCGTGGTTTTATAGTTATAAAGCAAACTGCACATATCGTCCAAAAGGGCAAATAATCTGTTCTCAAAATCAAGGGTGTTCTTCGTGACCACTTTTTTGTCAAAACGTTTGCAGATAGTAGGTTCCTGCATTTCTGCGTACTCATTAAACTCGTTGTTGATGCTCTCGGCAAGGTTCTCGTATAGCCATCCTTTTGTGTGCGATATAAAAGAGATATACTTTTCCATACCAATGGTTTCATTGTCGTCGTCATCATTATCAGGTTCTTGTACAGGCATTGGAGCATTTCGGAAAATACTTGCCTTTGGATATTCCGTAAATAGTGCAAAGGCATTAGAAGCCGTCAGCCAACACTCATGGTCGAATGCATCACTTCTTTTAAAAGTGTTTAAACGTTTTTTAAATACCTGTAAACTCATAGGGTGAAAAATCTTTTGCTCGATATAATCTCCAATTAATCCCGCTTTTTCAAACTCAAGTTTACACGGCTCATTTTCTTCAGTTTCATCGTCCTGCTCTGCCCACTCTTTGTGCATTTCATACATCCAGTACAGATAACTGTTTTCCTGTCTGAAATAAGGAATATCAGCAATGTGATATAGGTAAGAACAGACAGAAATAAGCAGTTGGGCGTTTCTTTTATACTTGGGGTCGTGTAGCATCTGATACAGCGGTTCAATCGGTATATAATATAGGGTTGTGCCTGTATTGTATTTTTCCTCACTGATAAAATACGTTTTCTTACTGTCCTGCACCAAACTTATTTCCTGCCAATTCAGAACACTCTGCTTTAACTTTTCTTGCATATCCCATATCGCCAATGCCATATTGTACGGATAGTCAAATTGGTTGGTTTGCATAGGTTCAATATTATAATGCTCTGCAAGTAATGACAGCGACTTGTAAAAATCCTTGTGCATTTTTGCTGTTTCCATACAAGCCTGTACCGTTTCAGTTTCTTTCAGTCTGGGCAGGAATGCAGTCTTTAGAAAACCATTGGCAACATTTCCACAGGTACTGACCTGCGTTTGTCTTTTTGAACCTCGTTCGCATCTTTGGGTTTTTGCATCCATTGGGCGAACTCGCTGAGCTGTTGGTACAACTGCTTTTGTCTTTTTTGTTCGGTTAGCTTGATTGTTCCCGATATGATATGTTTGTGCATAGTCCATTGTTTTAAATTTAGATTTAACCTTTAGTGCCCATAACACTTTCAAATTTGTATTCAACCGCATCATCCTTAATGGCGGGTGCGGATATTTTGGCGGTGGTCAAAATGGGATATGTGTTGGCGTAAAAATTTAGTACTGCTTCCACGCTCCAACGTGGTTCAGGGTCGGTCAGCCTTATATCCTGACCTTTATCTTTGAGTATAAATACTCGTTCCAAATGCGTTGCTAATAACATGATTTCTGAATTTTAGGTTAACAATTTATTCTTCCTCGTCCGTGGCATCTTGGGAATAATCCGCTGTAACTTCTTCCGCTTTTGCAGGTTCGTGTTTTTCTTCCTCGATTGCTCCAAAAAGACTTGGCGCAGAAAACTTGTCGGACAGTTCTCTTTTACGTCTCCGTATCTCGTCTGCCTTTTCAGGGAACTCTGTTATTTCGGGTAGTTTTACCCACGCCTCACGGAATTTGCCCTCTTTCTCCAATTCATCTGCCTTTGCCATTGCGTCTTTGAACTTCTTGTCTTTGGCTCCCAGTTCTTTCTTCTGCCTGTCGGCTTTATCTTTTTCCATTGCCGACTGTTTTTTGGTTTCTTCCAACTGCTTCATAAAGCTTTCCATATCGACCATTAAGCCTGAAGCGGTTTGTATGGGTGTGGTTATGTTCTCGAAAAAACCGTTGTCGAGTTCCTCTGCTGTTCCCCGAAGATTAAGCGGTGGTATGATGTTCTTTGCGTTATCTCCGCATTGTTCGTTTTGGAGCATAACCGATACGATTAGGTTGTTTTCTGCTCCTTTTGCTATGGTGAGTTGCAAATCACCTGTAATCTGCAACTGCGCTATCTGATGGAAAAAATTTGCATTCATCGTTCTAAAATTTTAATTGTCGTCTAATTGTTTTTTAATGGCTCTGAGTTTCTCGTACATATCCGACCAATAGGTTTTCTGCCTTTTATCAAACTCGGAGAAACGTTTGTCCTCTTGGCGGTATTCCTTGTACTGCCCTGCTATTTTAATGGCTTCTTTAAGGTTGGTCACCTCAATAGGGCAACCGTTCAAATCTGTTATCTGCATAACTTTATCAGTTCAGTTTTCAGCGGTATAAACTCCGTTTTCGTAATAGCCTGTAAGCTGTTCCCAAGTCCTTAAAAGGCTATTGGTATCTATATAGAAATACTCTGTTCTATTGCAGTAAATGATATATATAGCTTCGTCTTTGTATTTCGTTTCAAGGCTTTGTGATTTAGCCATATTTTTAGCTTTCTCTATTGATTTTGCTTTCATATCAGTTATTTTATAGTAGGCTACCACCGATTAAGGCGGTAGCCTTGTTTATCTAATTAAAATTTAGGATTTCTGCACCATCTAAGGCAAAGCCTGTACACAAGTCAAATGCTTTTTGTGATTTGAGCTGTGCAGTACCACCCAAAACAATGCTCTGCAACTTGGCTTCATCGTCTTTGTAATTGCGTACATTCTGATAGTAGCCTGTAACAGCGTTGTAGGCTCCGAACAATGTGCCTTTTGTAGTGTCCATCTGCTGTGTGTCACTAATCATAGCGTATGCAAAAGCATCCTCAACTGTATTTTTGAACACGGTGGAGATTTCTTCTTCCGCACCTTTTTTAATCAAATCATACGTTTCCTTATTAGGGCAGAGTGCCAATTGGATTAGCTTTCTCACTTCCTTGTCTTTTACCTTTACTTTTGCCCATTCATTGAAAATATTCTCTAACTGGATACTCAAGGTGTTCGCCAATCCCATAATCTTGTGAGCGTTCTCTATACGCTGTTTTGCTCCCGAAGTGTGTTTGATACGCACTACATTAGTCATACTGCGCAAGGATGCGTTAAGCGTGTTTTGGCATACGATACGAATAGGAGTAAAAGCGGCTGTGATACTTCCGCTACCATCGTGCGAAGTGGTCAGGAAAATGTATTTTTCGGTTACATCATCGCCATTTCCAACTCGGATATAGTCGGGCAGTTTGGCTGTGATAAATATGCGTTCCCCATTACCCAGCGCTCCTGCGGTTTCATATAGTATTCCGTCTCCACCGCCTACAATGGCATCAAAGAAATTAAATGCTTCACGGTTCTGCACGATATGATAGTCTTTGCCTACCACGCCCAATACTGCGTTGTTATCCGTGCGTATATTGGCAAAATAGCTAGGGACTTCCAATTCTTTACTGCCTATCTCGATACTGTCAGCCGTTTGAATAATACCCGAACTTTTGGTAAATAGCGGACTTTTAACGACTTCATAATCTAACCCTGCAAATTTGATAGCTTCCTCGCTTGTTGGGTATTGCTCTACAATTTGCCCTAGTCCGTGCCACGCTTTTTCCTTTACGCTAAAGAATGAATAACGTCCTGTTTCGCTGTTAAAATTGATATTATGTGCCATGATTTTAAATTTTAAATTGTTTGAATTATTTAGGTGCTCGTTGTTAAAATGGTAGGTCGTCCTTTTCCTTGTCGATGCTGTTTCCTGTGGGAGCCTGTACAGTTTCCGATTTTTTACCGCCCCCGTGCAGTTTGATTTGCGAGGTGTTGAAGTTCAGTCCTGCGTGCGGTTCTCCGTCACTGCCTGTCCACGCTCTTGCGCTTGCCCTGCCTGTCAGTTCTACCACTGCACCTTTTTTGAGTATCTTGGCAACGTTGGGACTTAGCCAGTAGGCGCAGTCGAAATACGTTGTCTGCTCTATGCGCTCGCCCGCTTTGTTTTTATAGCTGTCGTTGATGGCTACCGAAAAGTTTACTACTGTCTTGCTGTTTGACACGTTGCGTACTTGCGCATCCGCTGTCACTCTTCCTGTGATGTTCATAATTCCTGCGATTTTTAGTGATTATTTTTTTTTTTGAAATTTTATTCGGCAATGAGAGGAGGTGCTGTTTTGTTTCATCAAATCCATTTTTAATATTTTATTTCTCATTGCTGACATTTTTTTTATTCGTCTAAAGAGCCGGAGTATGCTATGTTTCGTTTCGGGAGCATAAAAAGGTTAGTGTTTAGCAATAGCAAGGTTTTGACAAAAAATACAACCCGGATGGGTGGAGATTTTTTGTCAAACCTGAAGGGCCTGGCCTTGCTATTGCGTTAAGAACACGGAGTTACCTTTGCTGCTGAAATGAGACAAAAGCATACTGGTTATTGAACTTAAAAATGAAGGGGAAGCAATGGAGAATGCAGTCAGGCAAAGGAATTCAATGTGATCACAATAATTGCTCCTATTGAGGACTTGAAAAGGAATGTCATTTTTTTTGCAAGAATCGAAGAAATTAGCTTGAATAATGCATAAAAAAGCCCAAGAAAATCATTGATTTTCTTGGGCTTTTTGGATAAGGAGAGTTAGTTATGATATCTGATTTGCAATATATTACAATTAATTTTTATCTTTAGCAATGCGCTATATCTACCTCATACTCTGCTATTTCACAATACGAAGCATTAACACAACGCTAATAAAGATAGTCGTTGATACTGGTGGTGATGTGCAGATTCTGAAATCACACACAGCAACCGAGCTTTACATAAAGATGAAGGATATCTATGCTCCGAGCATATGGAATGTAAGTACTGTAACGGAAATAAGAGAACATTATAAAGCACTATCAGACTTTGATAAAATACTGAAGAAATTTAGCTTAAATAAAAAATAAAATTTTACGATTTTCTATATTTTTCGCCAGGTCTGTGACACATTAAATGGTTCATCTTCATCAGTAGAATCGTTGTTATTGTTTTCCATCAATTCCTTTATATAAGACAAAACTGCTTCTGCGAATTTTAAAGATTTTTTTCTGCAGCACTAAACCAAGTATGAATCCATTTCCCTATCAGCTTAATATCTAGTTGAAAAAGACCCTATTATAAAGCCTTGCTATTGATTGACACTTAAGAGCATTTTATGATGACTTGGTTGCAGTACAAAAAGAAAGTGTTAATAGATATAAAAAACCAGCCTATAAAGGCTGGTCGGATTAAATGTGGTATTTAGAATTATCAAATATTGTATTCTTCATGAATTGTTTTCTTCCCTGTTTTGCTTTAACTGTTCTATGCTAATTTTTTAAGTTAAAAATTTAGTAATTTAAAATAAAACCTGCGCCAAAGCCCATATCGCTATCATAGTGAGAGGATAGAGAACCCCATCTGGTAATTATATAGCGCAACCCTGCCATATATTCCTTGTCTGTATTCCACATTAAATTCATTCGAAGTCTTTTAGAAACTGGGATGTCCTTACGTTCAAACTGTAATCTGACTTTACCATCTGTGAAAACCTCTGCCTGTGCTACTATTAACATTGGAAGGGTATAGTTGACCCCCAGACTTACTACTGCACGTTTATCTTTAGTGTTTTTTTGTCCAAAGAGATTTTTTTCCTGTTCATCTTCTCCCATTTTTCGATATCTCCAGTCAAATCCTATAAATGGCATTAACCATTGCATTTTTCCAATATATCGACCAATGTGTGTTTCAGTTTCATAACCATGCATATCATTGTATCCTAATCTCCATTCGGTTCCAATACTCCAGCGCGTACTTTGATACATTGCTTCACCATCATTTCCATTGGTTGCAAAATCATTCTCTGCCATAAAATGAAATTTCCTGTCGTCTGCAAAGAGTTTTCGTTGTGCTAATTTTGGGTCTGGAATTTCAGGGTTGGCAGGTTGGTTTTCGTAGGTAAAAACCCTTCCCATTCCGCTCATCATATGGTATAAAATATGGCAGTGAAAAAACCAGTCCCCATCTACGTTGGCATTAAATTCCAGCGTATCTGTTTCCATCGGCATTATATCAATCACATTTTTTAACGGTGCATACTCTCCTTGGCCATTAAGGACTCTGAAGTCATGACCATGTAAGTGCATTGGATGGCGCATCATTGAATTATTATGTAAAACGATGCGTACATTTTCGCCTTTTTTAATTAATATTTTATCAGATTCAGAAACTACCTTATTGTCCAAACTCCAGACATATCGATTCATGTTACCGGTAAGTTCAAATTTTAGTTCTTTAATTGGGGCGTTTTCAGGAAGTGTTGTTTTGGTAGGCGATTTAAGCATTGCATAATTTAGAGTTGTAATATCTGAAAGCGCATTGGCATTGTATTGCTCAGCATCCATTTTCATACCATCCATCTTTGTATTGGTTTTAGGCTTGGTTTCACCCGTGATTTCGGGATACATCACTACATTCATATCCATTTTATTAAGGCTCATGCTCATGCCCATATCATCCAGATCTCCATTCATTTTCATCATACCGTTCATCATCTTCATTCCTTCGAAATATTTAAGCTTTGGCAGGGGTGCCGCTAATTGCTTAGCCCCGCTGCCAATGTACAGGGAGGTAGATTTTGTGCGGTCTTCCGGTGTTGCCAAAAACTCATAAGCTGTTTTGTCAGCTGGAACGGTTACAATTATGTCATAGGTTTCAGAAACTGCAATAATTAATCGATCGACCTCAACTGGTTCTACGTCATTTCCATCATTGGCCACAACCGTAATTTTCCCACCGGCATAGGTAAGCCAAAAGTAGGTTGATGCACCTCCATTGGAAACCCGTAGCCGGACTTTATCACCTGCTTTAAATTGAGAAAGCTGATTTTCATTTTTTCCGTTGATTAAAAATTTGTCGTAATAAACATCACTGACATCCATCGCATTCATTCGCTTCCATTCATTTTTTATTTTGTCCTTAAAATACCCTTGCTTTATAGCTTCAGCATAACTTTGTGTGGTCCCTTTTTTAATAGCAAACCAGTCCGATGCATTGTGCAGCAGTCGGTGTACATTTTCAGGTTTCATATCTGTCCATTCACTCAATACTATGGGAACAGAAGGCAGATCATCGATTCCTTTACGGAAAGTTGGATCATCTGTTCTTTTATTCATTATAAAAGAGCCGTACATGCCTATCTGTTCTTGTAGTTCCGTATGGCTGTGGTACCAATGTGTGCCATGCTGAATAATGGGAAAAGTATATAGATGCGTGGTATGGGGTTTAATTGGCATTTGAGTTAGATTTGGCACACCATCATATTGATTAGGTAAGAATAAGCCATGCCAATGCAGGGAAGTATCTTCATCAAGCTCATTGTGAACATAGATTTCAGCGATATCTCCTTCTGTAAAAGTCAGGGTAGGCATGGGTATTTGTCCATTCACGGCTATAGCCCTTTTTGTTTTTCCTGTAAAATTTACAATTGTATCTCTGATATACAGGTCATATCGAACCACACGTGGCTGTGCGTTATTTTCTTCAGGTTTTTTTTGAGCAATTGTACTATTATTGTTGTCCTGTATTGCTGTATTTCCGTGGTCAGTTTGTTTCTTGGGAATGTCTTTATGCTGCGATAT
This sequence comes from Flavobacterium sp. UBA7682, assembly GCF_002482945.1. Lineage (NCBI taxonomy): Bacteria > Pseudomonadati > Bacteroidota > Flavobacteriia > Flavobacteriales > Flavobacteriaceae > Flavobacterium > Flavobacterium sp. UBA7682. Next base: position 12,634 of record NZ_DLGY01000028.1, on the reverse strand, counting down.
TTTTGTTTGCTTTTTTGTTTTTTCCGGAACTAGTTTCATACCGCACTTTGGGCAGTTTCCCGGTTTGGATTCATGAATATCAGGATGCATTGGACAAGTATAGGTAGTAGGATTTGACTCTTCTTTCGCTGGCTTTTTATCCATTTCCATTGTTTTCATATCCTGCGCCTGAATTAGGACAGGAAGCATGATAGATACGAGTATTGTCAGTATATTTTTCATATTGCTTTTTTAAAGAATAGTGTTCTGTTATTTTTTTTTCATCTCTTTCAACTTGGCTTTCATCTGTGTAATTTCAGCCTGTTGCGCTTTTATAATGTCTTGGGCAAGTTGACTTATTTCTGGATCGTGAAGAGAAGCCTCCTGAGCCATGAGAATTGCCGCCGCATGGTGTGGTATCATTGATTTTAAGAATTGTTTATCATCAACAGCTGCTTGCTGTCTGATGCAGGAAAAAAAAATGATTGCGGCAAGGCTGCCTGTTATAATTAACATTATGTTCCATTTTTTATTCATATACATACTACCCATTACAATAATCTCAATTACGAGCATTGGCATTGTCATTAGTCCTGCCATGTAAAATTGGTTTACATTGGGAATGACATTAGCAAAAATATCGACCATCGAATACATTAGTATGTACATAGAAATAAATGACAATACGATCATAAGGGCTAATTTTTTGTACATTTTGGAGTCTGCCTCTTTAGAATGCTGCTGTGTTGCGTGTTCCATTTTCATATTTTTAGCTTTAAAAGTTATTTTGATTTATCTATTTCCCTGAACAAAACAAGTCTAATGTTACTATAACACTATATCGGCTTAAATGGCAAGGATTTTTTTATGCTCCTGTAGTTTTCAATGTGATATTGTAATACTTATTATTTATTTACTTTTAAGTAATAATTGTAACTCTTCAATCTGATTTTTTAATTTTTCAGTACCCTTCATTTTTTTCTGTTCTGCAATTGTTAAGGCTTTTTTTGCTGCCTCAATAGCATTGGGATAATCCTTCAGTTCTAAAGATACTTTCTGTCTTAAAGTGGGATAATAAAAATTTTCGGGATCCAATTTTTCAGCCTCAGCTAACCAGGATACTGCTTGGTTATTTGCTCTTCCCGTGGTTGAATAATAATTTGCTGCCTGAAACAATAAAGTAGCATTTTGACTTTTCTCTTTAATAATATATTTGTCAATTAGGGCTAAAATTTCTTTGTCAGCTTTGCTTTTCATTGGTATTTTAACCATAGTATTTTCCCATTCTATTTTAAGGAAACCTTCCCCTTTACTATTGATGTCATTTAATTCGATGGTAAAAGTTTCGTAGAAATTAGTTGTTTTTTCTGTGGGGACGGTAAAACGCATAACGTCTTTTTTCTCATCATAACCAGTTTCGCCATGTAAAGTAATATCACTATTTATAATGATAGTCCACTCATTTTCTGATGGAATTGAAAATATAGAGTAGGTTCCTGTTTTTAAAATATTATTTCCTAAGGTGATATCCTCATTAGTACTGATGGTCGTACAGTCACTTGCACCTGTTCGCCAGAGTTTGCCAAAGGGCACCAGTTCCCCAAATATTTTTCGTCCTCTTACTAAGGGTCTGCTATAGGCCATTTTTATTGTTGAACTTCCAATTTCTTGTTGAAATGATGCTGAAGGGCTTGCAGAAGTAAGCTTAATTTGAACTTTTTCCTGTGCAGAAATTGATAACGATTGTATAATAATGAAGCTTAATACAATTATTTTTTTCATAGTTTTTTAATTTTAAATTGATTTTGATATTTTTTCCATTACCGAATGGTCGGTTCCAAATTTGCAGATGGCATCACAATTAGCTCTTAATTCAGAAAACAGGATATATTTTATATTCATTTTCGAGTTTTTTATAACGGGCCTATTTAGCTGAAGCACTACATCCTTTTCCCTGCTATTGGGAATAATAATATAAAAAACTTCCTGTCCGCTTGAGATACTAAAGTATAGGTCAGACAAGCGCAGTATGCCAGAGTAGATACTAGTGCTCTTTTCTACTTCAAAGGCACCTATAATTTTGTTTGTGCCTTTTTCTAACCAGAGCACATCAATAAGCTTAATGGTATTTTGAGTGTCCTTGTCGGTAGGCAACTCAGGGAATTTTACCAGTGAAATAAATGAGAAATTTTGTCCATTAAATGATTTGTTTTTATCATTGCTTGCCGGGGTAACATCGAAACCGAGAGAAATACCTATTTTTAGCAGATGGTATTGCATCTCACTATGCAGATTTTCCTCCAGTTTTTCTTCGAGTATTTCTTTTTGACGCTTGTGTACGTTTTTTTCGAATCTTGAACGTTCTGCCTCGCTTAAGTATTCATCGTTACCGATTAGCATTTTCTGAGTTCCAATTTCAAAACACAATCCTGCAATGGCACCCAAATCATTTGACAGCTGAGATTTATGCAAAGTGTTAGTTTCCATCAAAGTTTCTCTTATTTTAAGATATTCTGTCCAGCTTCCCAATTTTTTTTTGTCTTTAAAAAGAAAATTAAAACCATTGAGAATAGCAGTGTTGAATGGCGGGAACCAGGTTGGGTGTATGAAATATAAAATACTGGCAACCGCAGGTCCTAATCCTTTAATTTTTAATTCATCGAGTTTTATGATTTCTTTTACAACCTGTTCTTCAGACTTGGCATTGATACAATTTTCAAGGAATTGACCGAAAGCCAATTTATTGTTTTGATTTTCATAGATATCAGGAATGCGCAATTTGGGTTTCCAATAAAACGGATGGGAAACCCCTGCAAAGACTTGTTTTTGTTCGGCAATGCAACTCAGAACAAATTCTAAACTGCTTTCTTTAAAATCATTAGGAAAGGTTTTCTTTTTAATATCCTCAATGACTTGTAAAACACCGCGTCTTATAGTCCGAAATGCCTTTAACCGTTGGTTGTTATCTATAAACCAGGTATTGTAAACACTTTCGTTATCGTTTTTATACTGCAGAATAATTTGTCCTAGATTGGTCATTTGTTTTTATAATAATTTATTATTCTTTAGAGTTTTAAGCTTCTTAATCGCAATGCATTGACAATAACAGATACCGAGCTAAAACTCATTGCCAGGGCAGCAATCATAGGAGAAAGTAATATTCCGAAAAACGGATATAAAACTCCCGCAGCAACTGGTACACCTAAGACATTATATATAAAAGCAAAGAATAGGTTTTGCTTGATGTTGCTCATTACAGCGTGGCTCAGATTTTTTGCTTTTACAATTCCTTGCAAATCTCCTTTTACCAAAGTAATCTTGGCACTTTCGATCGCAACATCTGTTCCTGTTCCCATCGCAATGCCAATGTCCGATTGTGCCAAAGCTGGCGCATCGTTTATACCATCTCCTGCCATAGCAACAACTTTTCCTTCAGCTTGTAATTTCTCTATTACTTTTAATTTGTCTTCCGGTAAACAACCTGCTTGGAAAGAGGTTAAATGCAACTCGTCGGCAACAGCTTTGGCAGTATTTACATTATCTCCCGTAAGCATAATTACTTCAACTCCTTGACGCATTAATTCTTTTATAGCAGCAGCACTGGTTTCTTTTATAGCATCGGTTATCGTTACAAATCCCACTACGTTCTTATCTACAGCGATATAAGAAACTGTTTTTCCTAATTTTTGTTCGGCAATAATTTTCTCTTCAATTGTGGCAGAAATAGCTGCGCCTACTTGCTCCATTAATTTTTTATTCCCTAATGCGATCTTTTTATCAATAGCAGTTCCAATAACTCCTTTTCCTGCAATGTTTTCAAAATCATCAACTTTCGTTAAAGAGACATTTTTAGCTTTTGCAAATTTTACTACTGCTTGTGCTAAAGGATGTTCGCTATACTGATTTAAAGACGCAATGTATTGCAGCAGTTCATCTTCTGAATATTGTAATGCAACAATTTTTTCTACCGAAGGTTTCCCTTCTGTAATTGTTCCTGTTTTATCAGTAATCAGAACATTTACCTTATCCATTTTTTCTAAAGCTTCAGCATTTTTTATCAGAATTCCCGATTGAGCGCCTTTACCAACTCCTACCATTACAGACATCGGCGTTGCCAATCCTAAAGCACAAGGACAGGCAATAATTAATACCGCAATGGCATTTATAAACCCATAGACCAATGCCGGTTCGGGACCAAATTTTGCCCAAATGAAAAAGGTAAGAATGGAAATTACAACAACAATTGGTACAAAATATTTAGCAATACTATCGGCTAGTTTTTGAATTGGTGCTCTGGAACGGCTTGCATTATTAACCATTTGTATAATTTGCGAAAGCAAGGTTTCCGAACCAACTTTTTCGGCAATCATTATAAATGATTTGTTTCCGTTTATAGTTCCTGAAGACACCATATCTCCTATTTTTTTATCTACAGGAATTGGTTCACCTGTAATCATCGATTCGTCTATTGTACTTTCACCATCGGTTATTTTCCCATCCACAGGAATTTTATCTCCGGGTTTTACCCGTAATAAATCACCTTTTTTTATATCATGGATTGAGATTACTTTATCACCGCCATCAATTACCAAAGTAGCTTCGGTAGGAGCCAATTTTAATAATTCTTTTATAGCACCACTGGTTTGACTGTGCGCCCTGGCTTCAAGCAATTGTCCTAACAAAACTAAAGTTAGAATAACTGTTGTGGCCTCGAAGTATAATAGTACTGTTCCGTGCTGGGTCTTAAATTCACTTGGAAAAATATCTGGAAAAAACATTCCAACTAAACTAAATAAAAATGCCACTCCTGTACCAATTCCGATAAGGGTAAACATATTTAAATTCCATGTAATTATTGATTTCCATGCTCGTACAAAAAATACCCAACAGGCATAAAAGACAACAGGAAGTGATAAAATAAGCTGTACCCAATTCCATTTAGCCGCATCCATTAGCCCGAGTAAAGGATTGTTGTGTGCCATTTCTATCATGGCAATTGCGAAAATAGGAACTGTAAATACAACCGCTATTTTCATTTTCTTAACCAAACCCTTATAAATTCTTTGGTCTTCATTTTCGCTTGGTTCCATTGGTACTAGATCCATCCCGCAAATAGGACATGATCCTGGCGCATTGGTTATAATTTCCGGATGCATAGAGCATGTGTATTGCTGAACCTGAACAACGGCTGGTTCTTGTACCAAATGCATTCCGCATACAGGACAATCTCCCGGTTTATCATACATTTTATCGCCTTCACAATGCATCGGGCAATAGTATTTTCCACCCGCATCATTATGAGGCGCAGCTAACTTTTTATGATCACGATCGTTAGCAGTACTACAGCATGATTTCTCTGCTGTTTTTTCTTGCGAATGAGTCGTGTGGGTCATTTCAATGGTGTACTTTCCAACCGCAGTCAATGCTTCCTGCAGTTGCTCGGTCGCAATATGTTTTTCCATTATAATGGTTGCCAATGGGGGATCTAGAGTGACATTTGCCTTTACTCCCTCCACAGCATTTAATGTTTTTTCTACTTTCGTACGACATCCATCGCAAGTCATTCCCGATATTGTATAGGTGTGTGTCATAAGGTTATTTTTTTTACAGTTTAGAAGCGTTATTTACTTAATATATAGAAAGTTAGTGTTTTTTTTTTAGTAAACGTGTGATTTCAATTTACTTAAAATGACTTGTTGTTCATCAGCTGTTACAGCTTATTGTAAAACACTGAAAAATAATTACAAATAGTTATGTATTTAGATTCTAATTATTTAATTATTTCTTTCACCTCACCACACTTGAGCATTTTTTCTCCAAAGTAAGGATTACGCACTTCTTTGGTAGGACTAATCCATACGGCTCCTTTATTGTCGAAAGCCATTGGACAATATTCCACGTATAGTTCAGCCTCGGCCATTCCTGCTTTTTTTAGCAAGGCAACCATTTCATTGCTTAGTTTAGAATAAGCAGCCCGCTGCTTTTCAATATCAGGAGCTGAAACGATTGATGCAGCGCTTGCTGCAAGATTACTGCTGTTGCTAATTTCCCGTGCTCCCGCTTCAATCGCATTGGCTGCCAGTTTTGCTTCCCCGAGATTATCTTGGGTAAGGGCTACTGTTAAATGGGCATACTGGCTGTATATCGCATTTAAGACATCATCATTTATCCTGATTTCGGCTTCCTTTGAAATTGGGACAGAAGTTTCACTATCCTTAGGATTCTCTTGCTTTTTGTTTTCATTATTACCGCAGGCAATAAGTAAGAAGATTGATAATATTTGGATTCCTATTTTGATTATTTTTTTCATCGTCTGTTGTGAGATTGGTTATTACATTTTCATTCCTGACATTGGGTTTTTACCTTTCTTTAATATAAATTCACTGTACAGGAGATAGGCGCCAGATGCAACAACGACATCACCTTTTTTTAATCCGCTAGTAATTTCGACTTCATCGAAGGTTTCCGAACCAATCGCCACCATTCTAGGCTGATATTTGCCTTTTCCAATTTCAATCCAAACATGTGTGCCGCTTCCGTCTCTTATAACAGCATCCACAGGTATGGTCAATTTCATTTTCTGTTCTGAGGAAGGCAGTAAAACAATTGCCTGCTGACCTGCCTGCCATTGATTGTTTGGATTGGCAATAGTACCACGCAGCTGTATTATCTGCTTACTTGTTTGCAGGGCAGGATTTATAAAATCTACGGTCATTGTTTGGGGCTGATCTTCATAACCCGAGACTATAACTTTAACCTTTTGGCCGGTTTTAATTTTACCTGCATCGGCTGGATAAACATCAGCTTCGACCCATAAACGATTGTAATCTTCTAATTTCATAATAGAGGCTCCTTCTGCTACATATTGGCCTTCTGTAATGGAAAGTTCTGCAACTATTCCTGAGTTTGGAGAATAATAATCAACATAAGGGGATGCTTTTTGTTTTTTGAATAATTCATTAAGCTGGGCTTCGGACTGACCGTACAATAATAGTTTTTGTTTTGCAGCACTTTTTATTTGGGCAAAGCGTTTATCCTCGGCAAAGCTTGTGGCCTGTGCTGTGGCGATGAGGTACTCCTGTTGCAGGGCTGATAGCTGCTCTGAATATATTCTGTATAAAGGCTGGCCTTTTTGAACGGGAACACCAGTTTCTTTTACATACAACTCTTCAATCCTTCCTGCCACTCGGCTTGAGATGTAAATAGTTTGCTCAGGGTCAGTAACCAAACGTCCATTGAGACGGGAAGAATTTGAAAATTCATTTTCTCCGGCAGTTATTGTAGTCAAATTGGCTAGAGCTTGCTGGCTTGGCCCCAAGGTTAGAAAGTCCTGTGAGTTGTTTTTTTCGAAGGGCACTAAATCCATTCCACAGATTGGGCATGAGCCAGGACTATCTTTTACAATTTGCGGATGCATGGGACAGGTATAGGTTTGAACTTTTTCCTGACTGACTTTTTTTTCTTCTTTTTGGGCACATGCTGTAAATAGAAGTGGAAAAACCATTGCAATGAGCAAAATAGTACGAATTATTGATTTACTGTTCATGACTTAATTTTTTAATTTATTTTCTGAAGCTATCTTGATAAAACTCTCACTGTCTATCATATAGGCCGCATTGCCGGCAATACCCCAATCACTGATGTCTTGATCTATTAGGACCATTCCATCAGCATTGTTTTTCGTTTTAACTTCTCTGGGAACAAAGACGTCTTTTTCTTTTTTGAAAACGATGGATTTATTTCCTAGATTGAGAACGGCACTTTGCGGGAGCCACCAGCCTTTGCTGACAATAGGAATGGTTGCAGTTACTAATTTTCCAGTTTGAAATTTATTATCCTGCAAATAAATCCTTGCTATAGTAAAGTTGCTTCCCTCTTTAAAGACGGGCTGAATGAGTCCGACAGTACCAGTATATACGGTTTGCTTATCTGATGGTTCATAAAACACCAGTTTTTGTCCTTTTTTAATCTGGGGTGATACCGATGGATCAAAAGCAAACTCAGCGATAAGGTTTTTGTTGGTATAGATTGTAAAGAGTGATTGTCCAGCACCGATATATTGCCCTTCTCTTAGCATAATAGCAGAGGCAGCAGGGGTAGATGCGCTATTATTTGATGCTGCATTGCCACTTGAGCCCATAGCGCCCATGCCATCATCTGACACCGAGCTTTGAGGTGAAGCCGAAGGAGCTGCTGCAGAAGCGTTTGCTGTCGCAGTATTGTCTAAGATGTACCCGGTGGCATTACTGTAAACAGGAATGCGATAGGAAATTTTACCTGTCTTTAATACCTGTTGTATTTGTTTCTGCTGCATACCTAGCAGAGACAGTCTCTCTTTTGCTTTTTGAAGCATCGGATTGTTTGCATCAGATTGATAAATAAACAACAATTCTCTTTGCGCGGCAGCAAGGTCAGGTGAATAGATTTCCATGATTAGCTGTCCTTTTTTTATGGGCTGGTAATTGTACTTAATCAGCAGGCGCTCAATCCTTCCGCTTACCCTGCTGGAAATGCTGGTCTGCTCACGGGTATCGTAGGTAATAATTCCTTGTACCTGCAGAGAGAATATTTTAGTACCTCCCTGAGGTTTTATGACAGATATATTAGAAACGACCTGTTCATTGACGGGTTTTAAAAGGTGTTTCAGGCTGCTGTCTATAGCTGTTTCCGTACCAGGGGTATGTCTTGGAACCAATTCCATACCGCATATTGGGCAGCTGCCGGGCTTATCCTGAATAACTTCAGGATGCATCGGACAGGTATATTCCTGATTTGTAACATGCTGATGTGATGGCTTACTGTTATACTCGGTTTTCTTGTTACAGGCTGTCAATAATAATATCGAAACGAATAACAATGCGACTAACTTAGCGATAGAGTTCTTTTTCATAATCGACAATCATTTGATATAGTTTTAATTTTTCATCTAATAAGTTATTCTGCAGCATATTTAAAGCTTCCCAGGAGTCAATTACTACAGGAATCTGCAGTTTGTTTTCCTGATAGTTCAGAAAGTTTACATCCAGGGACTTTTGCATAGAAGGGATTATTTTTGTTTCGAGTCCCTGAATCCTTTTTTGCATGGTCAGTATTTCGTATTGCATACCATATAACATACCTTGGGTTTCCTGCAGCATGGCGGATTTCTCTTTCTCCATAGCCTGTACATTGTATTGCATTGCTTTGACATCTGATTTATACATTTTTGAAGACCAGGGAGCAATAGGAATAGACATCATTGCCATTACCGAATAGGCTTTGGGCATCATTTTATCAAAAGAATTCATATGATCAAACTGGATTTTAAAAGAGGGATTTTTTTCTGCTTTCATGGCCTCAATACTAAGCTGCATCGATTCAATTCCAGCATCCATCTTCTTGATATCTCCACGTACCCCTGCAAGGCTTGTGGTGTCGTGTAAAGCTGGGTTGAAGACAGGATTAATACTCGTGTCTATGGCAAAATCAGCATTGCCGGGCTGGTTCATCAAGCTGTTGAGCCATGCTCTTGCTTTTGCAATTTCACCTTCCTGCATGCGGACCATATTTTTGTTTTCTTCAATCCTTGCGTCGATCTTGTATACATTACCCAATTGCGACTGGTTGTAGGGATAGCGCACTTCCTCAATCTTTTTCATGGTCAGCATTATCTTTTCGTTCTGATCCAAAACTTTCATTCGCTGTTCGGCCACCATCCAGCTGTAGTAGAGCTGTTTGGCCTTCGATTTATAGTCGTTAAGGGTAACGGCACGGGTAGCGTTCTCAATGTTTCCTTGGGACTGGATGAATTTTTTCTTCTTGTTTAGCTTTCCTACATTGGGGATGTCCTGTTCAATTCTGAACATTAAAGATCCTTTGTCGCGGTCATCCATAACTTCCTGAAAAGGATAGGGGGTCATAAAGGTTCCCACACCCACCATTGGTGCCATCCATGCTGTTGCAGCATCGGCACTGTATTTATATCCTTCTGCCTTTAAACTATAGCTTTGCAGAAGCACATTTTTTTTATCAATCCTTTGAAGGATTGTATCGAGAGACAAGACCTGTTTGGTCTGGCTCAATAGCTGTAATGGCAGTAAAAGCAATAGTACTGCCAGTATTTTAATGTTTGACATCATGTACTTCGAGTTTGCCATATTTTCTTAGTTCATATTCTTTGGACATTAGGAAAATAAGCGGGGTTACTAATAAGATATGCACGGCAGAGGTAAATACACCGCCAATCATAGGCAATACAATTGGTTTCATTACATCCATTCCAACACCATTGGACCACAGGACAGGTACTAATCCGAATAATGAGACGCAAACGGTCATTAGTTTTGGGCGCAATCGTTTTGCGGCGCCGTGTACCACATATTCCCTGAGATCTTCTTTAGTGATGGTTTCCCTTGAGTTTCCTTTGGCCCGGATAAGTTGCTCCATGGCATCATTGAGATAGATAACCATCACAATTCCGGTTTCCACGGCAATTCCAAAAAGGGCAATAAAACCTACTGCTACCGCCACTGATAGATTGACATCCCAGAAAAAAATGATATAGGCACCTCCAATTAAAGCAAAAGGAACTGTTATAAGGCTTAAAAAGGCTTCCCTAAGGGAATTAAAGGCAAAATAGAGGGCGAAGAAAATAATAAGCAATACTAGCGGCGCAATGACTTTAAGGGTCTTTTCTCCGCTGATCAGGTTCTCATATTGTCCGCTCCATTCTATAAAGTACCCCTCAGGAAGTATGTTTTTGGCGCTTTCCAATTTTTTCATGGCTTCCTGTACGGTTCCTCCCATATCACGATCACGTATATTGAACATGACTGCTCCGCGAAGGAGTGCATTTTCAGAACTGATCATTGGCGGTCCGTCTACGAATTTAATATCAGCAACGGCAGATAATGGCACTTCTCCAAAGGCAGGAGACTGTAAGGGAATGCGTTTAATGCGTTCCACGCTATTTCTATAATCCTGGGCCATACGCACACTTATTGAAAAACGTCTTCGTCCTTCAACAGTATTGCCAATGGATGCACCACCTAAAGCAAATTCCACGGTTTGGTTCACATCATCCACGGTTAGGCCATATCGGGCCAATTCCTGGCGATTAACATCAACATCAAGGTATTTACCTCCGGTAATAGGATCCACAAATAAATCAGATACTCCCGGAGTTCCTTCTAAAGCCATTTTCACCCTTTCAGACACACGGGCAATGGTGTCGAGATTTTGTCCGTAGACTTTAATTCCTACATCGGTACGAATTCCTGTTGCCAGCATATTGATTCGGTTGATAATGGGCTGTGTCCAGCCGTTTACTACACCAGGTATCTGGAGTTTGGTATCGAGTTCCTTAATAATATCTTTTTTATCTATTCCTTCACGCCACTGTGATTTTGGTTTTAGCATGATAATGGTCTCAATCATGCTCATTGGGGAATTATCCGTAGCTGTGTTAGCTCGCCCTGCCTTACCCAAAACACTTTCTACTTCAGGAACCGATTTGATTATTTTATCCTGTACCTGCAAAATGCGTTTGATTTCTCCATTAGATACATCAGGGAGGGTAACAGGCATAAATAAAATACTCTGTTCATCCAATGGAGGCATGAACTCCGTTCCGAGCCGCATCAATAATGGAATAGAAATCAATAATGCCAGAATATTGACTGCAAGAGTTGTTTTTCTCCATTTCAGAACCCAGCGTATAATTGGCTCATAACCTCTTTCCAAAAAGCGATTTACTGGATGTGCATCGGTTGGACGGAATTTTCCTTTCATAAAAAAAGAAATCAGTACCGGAGCTAATGTAAGTACCAACAGGGCATCCACAATCAGTATGAATGTTTTTGTAAAGGCTAAAGGATGGAATAGTTTTCCTTCCTGTCCGGTAAGCATAAACACAGGCAAGAAAGAGGTAATTATAATTACAGTGGCAAAGAACACCCCACGGGAAACCTGCTTGCTGCTTTTCTCAATTATTTTGAGTCTTTCCTCTTCGGATATCCACTGTGGTTTTTTGCGAAATATATTTTTAATTCTTTTCATCAGAGTTTGTTTCATTTTTTTGTTCAGATTCCCATTGTGCATACCGTTGCGAGAGATGCTGGTAGGCGTTTTCACTCATAATAATACCGTTGTCAACTATTACTCCAATGGCAAGTGCTATACCGGTAAGGGACATAATATTGGAGGATATGTCAAAGGCATTGAGCAGTATGAAACTTGCTGCAATGGTAATTGGTATCTGGATGATAATACTCAGTGCACTGCGCCAGTGAAAAAGAAAAATAATAACGATAAGGGACACTACAAGCATTTCTTCAATTAAGGTACGCTTAACCGAATCAATAGATTCTTTAATCAGATGTCCCCGGTCATATACAATATTGAATTTTACCCCTTTTGGGAGCCCTTTAGCAACTTCCTTCATTTTTTCTTTCACATTATCAATTACAGCATCTGCGTTTTCACCATAACGCATCACTACTATACCGCCAACGACTTCGCCTGTGCCATTATGATCAAAGATTCCCAATCGGGTTTCCCCGCTCATCTGGACAGTTCCTATATCGCTGACTTTTATAGGAATGCCATTTTGGTTTTTCAGTGGGATATCCTCAATCTCTTTGATGGATTTCAGATAACCGGATGTCTTAATGATATA